>CAMFYM010000081.1 GCA_946002045.1 uncultured Clostridia bacterium
AATTTATACAAAAACTAAAGGACATCACACAGATGTCCTTTGTTTGTTACAATTATATCATACCACCGTCTATTATTTCTATCCCCGTGATAGGCTTAACTACACCTGAATTTTCAGATGCAGGAATAACAATGCTTGAGTGAGTGGTGTTAATGTCCTTGAGCTTAACATAGACGAGTATATCGCCCTTTATTTTTTTAATCTCAAACTTTTCCTTATTTTTACTGCTGTCAAGTACAATCTCCCTTGTTTCAAGCTCTGTATATTTTTTGTCGCCCTTAACCTTGTAAAAAACTGTAAGCTCTGTTTCCTGCTCATTATAGTACGGAAGCTCAACGGTTATTGTTACATCTCTCTTTTTAGGACGGGCAGTTGTGGTTGGCTTGGTTGTAGTTGTAGTTGTAGTGGTAGTTGTAGTAGTTTGCTTTTTTGTTGTTGTTTGCTTTTGTGTGCTGCTTTTTGTGGTAGAGGTTCCCTTTTCCCCATTAGCTTTACCGGTAGTGGAATTCGCCTTGCTTGTGGAGGAATTACCTGTAACCTCCTTGCTTGGAGCAGTTGTGTTGTTTGTTGATGATGAAGCATCTTTGTTTGCTGTTACCTTTTCAGTAACAGTATTGCCCTGCTCATCGGTTACAACCTCGGTAACATTGTTGCCCTTATCATCGGTAACAGCTTCGCCGTTTTTATCGGTAACAACAGCTGTTACAGGAGTATCAACATACTGTGTTGAGGTGCAGGCAGTAAGACCGATTACAATTACAAAAACAGATAAAACGGAAATAATTTTTTTCATACATATAACTCCTTAAGGTAACTGTAATAATGGTAAATCAAATAAACGAATTGAAGGATGCGTCACTGGGCATTCTCCAATCCCCTCTCGGACTCAATGAAACAGAGCCCACCTTTGGTGAATCGGGAACACAGGAGCGCTTAAATTGACTAATGAAAAATCGTTTTATAAACACCTGCACCCAATGATCTATTTCATTATCGGAATACTTACCGTTGAAGGCTTTTTTTGCCATAAACGAAAGCTTTTCTCTGCTAAATCCAAAGCGAATAAAATTGTAAAGGAAGAAATCGTGCAGCTCATACGGGCCTATATTCTCCTCCGTTTTTTGAGCAATATTTCCTTCCTCGTCCGGTGGCAGCAGCTCCGGAGAAACAGGTGTGTCAAGAATATCATACAATATATCGGCAGTATCTTTTTTGCTGATGTCTGCAACATATTTTACAAGATACCTAACAAGTGTTTTGGGTACAGAGGCATTAACGCCGTACATTGACATATGGTCGCCGTTGTAGGTGCACCATCCCATTGCAAGCTCGCTTAAATCACCTGTGCCCACCAACAGCTTGTTATCCTTATTTGCCATATCAAACAGAATTTGTGTGCGTTCTCTTGCCTGTGTATTTTCGTATGTTATATCCCTAATGCTTTCGTCATAATCAATATCCTGCATATGCTGAATACAAGCAGCCTTAATGCTGATTTCCTTTGACTCAACACCAAGGGATTTCATTAAATTAACAGCATTATCGTGTGTTCTGTCGGTGGTACCGAAGCCGGGCATGGTAATACCGGTAATGCCACTGTTATCTCTGCCAAGGAGCTTCATTGCTTCAACACAAACAAGCAGTGCAAGAGTTGAATCAAGTCCACCTGAAATACCCACTACTACGCCCTTTGAGCCTACATGCTCTATACGCTTTGCAAGACCTGATGCCTGAATAGAGAATATTTCCCTGCAACGCTCACGGCGTTTTTCATCATCGGCAGGAACAAACGGATGTGGGTCAACAAAACGGTATTTTAAATCGTTATTGTCATTGTCTATATTAGTTTTTACATATCCTATTGCGTCACTTAAATTTTCAAATGACATATTAAGTCGGCGCTGACTAATCAGCTTTTCAATATCAACATCGGCAATAGTGATAACATTTTCTCTTGAAAATCTTTCGCCCTCTGCAATAATTGTACCGTTCTCTGCCACCATTGTTGCACCACTGAACACTAAATCGGTAGTGCTTTCGTAAACAGACGCACCGGCATAAACATAGCTGCAAATGCACCTTGCAGACTGGTTGGCAACGAGGCTGCGCCTATATTCTGCCTTTGAAACATACTCATCACTTGCTGAAAGATTGGCAATTATATTTGCTCCATGGCAGGAATAGGTGCTGCTTGGAGGAGCTGCTACCCACAAATCCTCACAAATCTCAACGCCTAAAACAACGCCATCGCCTAAATCAAAAATTTGGTTGCCTATTTGTGTATCAAATCCACAAATGCTAATTGGCTGACAGGATTCAAACTGCTTGCCTGATGCAAACCATCTTTTTTCGTAAAACTCGTTATAATTAGCTATGCTTTGCTTTGGCACAATGCCTAATATTTCGCCGTTATTTATTACAACGGCACAGTTATAAAGGTTGTTATAAAACGCAACAGGCATACCCACAAGCACGACAATATTCTTGTTTTTTGTATAATCAACAATTTCCTTCAAGGCTTTTTCTGCACTTACTAAAAGTGATTTTGTAAAGAACAAATCTGCACAGGTATAGCCGGTAACCGACAACTCCGGTGTTACCAACAATCTAACCTGCTCTTCAATAGCCTCGTCTATTACATTTTTTATTTCTGTCGTGTTATACTCAGGGTCTGCTACCTTTAGCTTAAGAGAAGCTGAGGCAACTCTAAAAAATCCGTAATTCATCATATCACCTGTGCCTTTATATTACTAAAACTTTATTGACAAATTATTAAGCCTTTGTTATTTATATTTTAATGATGAGATGCAGATATTCATAACATCTTGAATTTTATTATATCCTATATAAAGTTTTATTGCAATATTGAAAATATCTTTAATTTGAGTTACAATAATAGCAATGGATAGGTTAGGAGGAAAAGCAATGGATGTAGAAAGCTATATTCAAGAGGCAATATTTGAGGAAAAGGAACAGCACAGACATTTTTATCAGCTTGTGTGGGATAATTTTATCGAGGACGGATTTGTTATCACTGACGAGGAGGGTCACGAAATTGATGCAGTAATCAAGGCTGTTTCACTTCAAAACCTGCTGGGTGAATTTATATACAGACTATATGACGAGGTTAACGAAATCGGATACGAGGATGTGCTGGAGCATCTTCAAAATCTCGGCTACGGTGAGGACGACATCATTAAGTATTGTGAGGGAAACGAAGAGATTGATGTTGACGATGATTTTGAAATAACACTTAAAAATGCCCTTGACTACACCACCGAAATTTCTGCCGATAAAATGCTTGAGGAATTTTCGGCAGAGGACATATTTGATTTTATGTTTACATCAAGCTATGATTTTGAACAGGACTTCACCTTTGAATTTGACGATTATGAGGAAATGCAATCCTTTATTGATTCAAACCAAGAGCAGCTTGACAATTACAAGGAGGAATACCCTTCTGTGCTTAATTGGATTGAATGTGGTATGATTTGCTGAATATGTAAATAAAAAACAGGCTGTCTTTCAGTAAGCAACTGAAAGACAGCCTTTATCATTTTAGTAGATAATTACTGCAAGCCCTTTTCGTCAAAATTAAGGATAGTTGATATAATAACCTCGTAGCCTGTTTTAATTGCTTCAGGAACAAGTCTGTCATAGCTATCACGACGGTTGTGGTAATAATCAGCAGGTGCCGGATCCATTGCAGCAAGACATGTTGATGTAATGCCTGCCTGTGTAAATGCAGCAGCATCTGAAGAGCCAAAGAATACATTAGCAAACTTCAAGTCATCGTGACCTGCCTCAATAGCAGAATCCATAACAAGCTGACTGAATTTAGGGCTATGCTTAACTGTACCTGTCATATCTCTGTTATAAACATTAAGATATTCAAGGTCTGTAAGAGTATCAACACAAAGCACGGCAGTTTCAACACCACTGTTAACATACTCGTCATAGTGGTCCTTTGCCCACTGCTTGCAGCCACGAAGACCTGCCTCCTCGCCGTCTGTAATCATTGCGCAAACCTCTGTATTTTCAAGCTCAACGCCTGCCATATCAAGCATACGAAGTGCAGAAACAGCAGCATATGTACCTGTAAGGTTATCATTAGCACCGGGAGAAATAGTCTTAAAGTCAACAAACATAAAGAGTGTTACCATACCAAGTGCTGTAAAGAAATGGAAATAATAGCTGTAGTTAAGAAGGAACTGACCGAAGGCACCCATATCGGCAAACTTTGCAATAATTGTAACAACAGAAATTACAAAGGAAGCGATAGCGCCAACAATAGTCCAAGCCATAAGGATTGTCATAAGTGGGAATTTTTTACCATAGTAAATATGACGCCACTCATAAGCAGAGTCAATGTGGCCACTGATGATAATTCTTTTTTTAACCTCGCCCTTTGGCTTTCTTACACCTAACAGATTATGACCCTCTACCTTTTTGTATAACGGGTCCATAAACTGCTTATACATAAGAAATTCCATTACTGTTATAAACAAGCCTACAAATGTTACGCCACAAACGACACATTGAGCTACAAAGAATGTAGTAACACTTGTAAATACAAGAATTGCACAAACAACTACTGCCAAAATAACTGCTGCAGAAACAAGCTTTGTCCAATGAAGGAATGCCTTTGGAGCCATTTTATAAGACTCAAATCTTGTTTCATCGCAGAAGGTATCCATCTCCTTTTTGATGTGCTTTTCAGCAGCATAACAATTCTCGTTACCTGACTCACGAGGACCGTATTTTTTAATTACATTCGTAATCTCTTTTACAGTATAGTCAACATTTTCATCAATGACTGCCTGTGGAAATTCAGAAAATTTCATTACTTTTCTCCTTTTTGTTTATAATGCTTATTTATTTTTACTTCAAGGTGAGTATCACCCTTCATAAATTTACGCTGTATTTTTGCTCGTTTAATATAATTTTTAGGCAGTGAAACCTTATCAACTGCATAGTTAATATCAAATAAATCAAAATATGCCTTAAAATTATTGAGCCTTGCTTTAAAATCTCGCCAATTCTTCTTGTCCGGATTTGACCATGCAACCTCTGCCAATGCCTGTACTCGTGGTGCAGTCATAAGGTCAAGCTTTTCTTTGCCGTCAATCCACTCTGTCCAAACCTCACCCTCAACACCAAGAACATTTTTTACATTTTCCTGATTAACACCGAATTTTGTAGGTGAATAATTATATGTATTTTTAAGTGGATACATACCGTATGTCATATCAAAATAAAATGCTTGATGATTTGACATTATTATGCTGCCACCGGTATTAACGTGATGCTCTGCATTCTTGTCACGGGTAGGAGTCCAATACTGAGCAATAACGGTTTTGTCAAGATTGCCTGCCTGCAATATTTCGTTCCAGCCAATAAGGCGCCTGCCCTTTGTTTTTAAATGCTCAAGAATTCTATTGTTAAACCAGCCCTGCAAATCCTCCTCATTTTTAAGGTTATTATCCTTAATAACCTTTTGGCAATGAGGGCACTGTTTCCATTCGTTCTTTGGTGCCTCGTCGCCACCGATATGGAAATAAGGTGCCGGAAACAGCTCACATATCTCGTCAATAACATCAAAAACAAATTCCATTGTTTTTTCCTTACCGGCACAGATTGTTCTGTTCCAATCCTTGATTCCCAGCTTCTTTTCAGGAATAAGTCCACCGAAATATCCGGGTACAGGACGATTAAGTTCTCGGCAGGCAAGGTGCGGATACGCTGCAATGGCAGATGCACAGTGAGCAGGAAAATCAATTTCCGGCACAATCATTATGCCACGCTGTGAAGCATAATCAACAATCTCCTTAATATCCTCCTGTGTATAAAAGCCACCATATTCGCCGTCAATAATATCAGTTGAATGCCAACCGTTAATCTGTGTATATTTACGAACGGATCCTATTTCCGTTAAAAGTGGATACTTCTTAATTTCTACTCGCCAGCCGTTATCGTCGGTAAGATGCCAATGAAAAACATTAAGCTTCATCATAAACATCATATCAAGGTATTTTTTAACCTCGTCCTTGCCGAAGAAGTGACGGCTTTCGTCAAGCTGTAAGCCACGCCATTTGTAATTAGGCTTATCCTTAATCGTAACGCAGGGAACCTTTCTTTCGCCAAGCTC
>CAMFYM010000082.1 GCA_946002045.1 uncultured Clostridia bacterium
GAGGAGCTGACAAGAGAGGAAAAAATTAAGGGCGTTAAATTAGGTATGGCTGACGGCTCAATCATTCCTGTATTTGCACTTTCCGGTATTACAGGCGTTGCTTGTGATATGCTCCTTGATTTTATTACAGATGTTTGCCCTGCTCCTTCATCTGAATACGCAATAGATGCAAACGGTGAGCCTATTGAATTGACAGCTGACCCTAACGGACAACTTGCAGCAATATGCTTTAAAACAGTATCTGATGCATTTATCGGCAAGCTTAATTTCTTTAAGGTTGTAAGTGGAAAAATCACCCCACAGACAGTAGCTTATAATGCTAATACAGGTAAAGACGAGCGTATGGGTAAAATCGTTAAGATGTTCGGCTCAAAGCAAAATGATGTGGGCGAGCTTACTGCCGGTGATATTGGCGCAGTAACAAAGCTTGGTGGTTTTTCAACCGGCGATACAATGTGCTCTGCCGATAATGTAGTTAAGCTTGACTCAGTTAATATTCCTACACCTACATACAAAATGGCAATTTCTGCTACAAAGAAGGGTGAGGAGGAAAAAATCGCTTCAGGCTTAATCAGGCTTTGTGAGGAGGATCCGTCACTTAAGTTTACAAATAATACGGAAACACATCAGCAGATTATTGCCGGCTTAGGCGAGCAGCAGCTTGAGGTTGTTGTATCAAGACTTAAGGATAAGTTCGGTGTTGACGCTGTATTAGAGACCCCAAGGGTTGCATACAGAGAAACAATCACAAGAAAGGTATCTGCTCAAGGCAGACATAAAAAGCAAAGTGGTGGTCACGGTCAATTTGGTGATGTATTTATTGAATTTGAGCCATATGACACAGAGGACCTTGTTTTTGCAGAAAGAGTTGTTGGTGGCTCTGTACCTAAAAACTTCTTCCCTGCTGTTGAAAAGGGACTTAATGAGTGTATGGAAAACGGTGTCCTTGCAGGATACAAAATGGTTGGTGTTAAAGCAACACTTTATGACGGCTCATACCACCCTGTTGACTCAAGCGAAATGAGCTTTAAGATGGCTGCAAGCCTTGCCTTTAAGGAAGGCATTACAAATGCAATGCCTGTAATTCTTGAGCCGATTGTTACACTTAAGGCAACTGTCAACGATGACGCAATGGGCGACATTATCGGTGATATTAACCGTAGGCGTGGCAGAGTATTAGGTATGACTCCTACTGCTGACGGTAATCAGGAAATACTTGCTGAGGTACCTGAGGCAGAAATGACAACCTTCTCAACATCAATGCGTCAAATTACACAGGGCAGAGGCTCATTTACAACAGAATTTGCCCGTTATGAAAGAGCGCCTGAGCATATTGCTCAAAAGGTTATTGCTGAGGCAAATGCATAAAGCATTGACTATCTAATTTATTGATATTTAAGCAAGCGAGATAAATCCGAATAAGTTTTTTATGAACGGATTTCTCGCTATGCTGTGTTAAAATACTCGTTAATCCGAAAGGATTAACTGCGTTTTGTGCCTTGCCTAACGAAAAATCCGTTTCATAAAAAATCTGCGACCTAAAACGGAATCGATTTTGAGCAGATTTTTGTTTTGAGGAAGCCGTTAGGCTGTCGCCTTACAATGACGAAAAGCGAAAATATGCCGAAATCGAGCCGTTTTAGGCTTGTTCGGATTTATCTCGCTTGCTTAAGGAGGGATGTTTTTTAAGCATCCCTCTGCTTTTTAGGAGGTTCTTATGACCAACAGTAAATTAACAAAAAGTAAAAAGGTTGGGTACGCCTTTGGTATATTCACCGAATCACTTATTTATAATATGTTTTACACATATTATCTGGCATTTTTAATTGAGATTGTGGGAATACAGGCTAAATTTGCGTCTATTGTAATTTTCATATCTATTGCCTGGGATGCCATCACAGACCCTATCATCGGCAATTATTCCGACCGTGGTGGAGTTGACAAAAGGAAGCTAATGAAATTCTCAATCCTTCCACTTGGTGTAATATTTATCGTTGCATGGACATCTATCGGTGCAGGAATAAGCAGTCAAACAATAAAGATTTTAGTTTACACTGTTATTTCAATGCTGCTATGGGTGTTCTATACAATTTACACAATCCCATATTACGCAGTTGTGGCAGAGCTGACTGAGGATTATGACGAAAGGACAAGCATACGCTCACTTTCATCACTGCTAAATGCCGGTGCAGTAGGTCTTGGTAATGTACTACCTGCTCTTGTTCCCACAGTTGCTATTTTGCTGGGTGAAAAATTCAAAAGCGAATCATACGCAGTAATTGCAGCAATAATCAGCATTATGGCTGTGGCACTTGGGTTTATTTGCGTTGGCTCACTTAAGGGAGTATATAATCCAAAGCCCGTTAACGCTAACTCCAAAAAATTAGGTATTAAAGATACATTTAAGTCATTTAGCGATATTTTAAGGCTTAAGCCTGCAAAATTCTTCTTTCTGTTTGTATTCTTCTTCCTAACAGCATCATCAATGATTCAGGCTAACCTGACATATATGGTTGTTGATTGCATTGGTATGGAATACGATACAGGCATTGTTTATGTTATTATAACAATGGTGTTGTCAATGGCTATTGTTGTGCCTATTGTTGAAAGGGTGGCAAATAAAACCGATAGAAGAACTGCCTGCTTAATCTTTTTAACTATTACAATGATGGGCGAAATTGCTGCTAAAATTATCGGTCTTGACGCTACTATTGGTGGCTTTAAGATTATGACTATCGTTTGTGCAGCACTGCTTGGTATGGGTGCCGGAACATTTTGGACTTTGTTTTATGCTATGGGATACGATTTGGTTGAGCTGGACGAATTTAAAACAGGTGAAAGACGAGAGGCAATAATCACTGCCTTGCCACAGCTTATTCAAAAGTTCGGCTCTGCCTTCGGTATTCTTTTGGCAGGCCAGCTGCTTTCGGCATACGGCTACAATTCATCACAGGATATTGCCGGCAAGGAATCACTTATTCCTGTTGTTACAGACCCACACATAGTAAACGGTATGGAAAATATTTCTACAATAATACCTGCCGGATTTTTGGCAATATCAATTATTGCACTTGTCTTTTATCCTATGACAAGAAAAAATATTGAAAAGCTGATGACAGCACTAAACAAAAAAAGAGTCGGTGAGGATTACTCTACCGACGGACTTGATAAGCTTCTGTAATGATTAGATAGTATAGTATAGTATAGTATAAGGGAGAGCGAATAAACGCCCTCCCTTTTTTGTTAAATAAGGTCTGCAATCTTGTATTTCTTAAAGCATATGTATGAGCTTGGCTGTGCCTCATACAGCACGCCGATATGCTCGTCATCAATTTGTGTTAAGCAGGAATATGCAAAAAAGCCCCTGTTAATTTCCACCTCGCTGTACCAGTCAACGCCAACTGTTTGGCCCTTAACCTTTTTAAACTTGCCAACGGTGATAACGCCGTTTTCTCTCTTGCTTTCAGATGCGTGGGAGCAGAACACATAATCGCCTATGCTGATAACACTCTTTTGGCATTTTGGGGCATAAATATCCGTTGGCTTTGCCTTGAACCAATGCTTGCCGTTATCACGAGAAATAGACATAGGAGTTTTGCCATATCTTTTTTGTCTGCCAAATCCAAGGATATTACCCTCAGGAGCCTGAACAGCCTGCCACTCATCAACATTGCAGGAATATGGCTGTTGAGTCATTCTGTGCCAGGTTTCGCCATTATCTACGCTGTAAATAGAAACCGTTTCCTTTCTGTCAACATAAAGAGGCATAATAATTCTGCCGTCCTCTGTTGTTAAGCCAACACCCGGTGCAACACCGACAAATGTGCCGTCGGACTTAATAAGAAAGTCCTTTGTAATATCCACAGGGTCAGACCATGTTTTACCGTTATCCTTACTGCGAAGCATATAAACATAATTCCTTTTTGGTGCCTTTAACGGTGCGCCAAAGGTAGTAACAGCCCCAATTTCATTATTACCCGTTTTGCCGTTAAGGAATATATTTCCTACATATTCCTCGCCCTTATACAATGAGCCCTTCCAATCAGTAACTCTGTAATCGGTTTCATTGTACTTATTATCAAGTACAACGCCGTCCTCAATTACTAAATAAAAATTGCCGTCACGGTCATATATCACAGGATACATTCTGTTTTTATACATTGAGTAAGGCACCTTCTTTTTATCAAGCAGGCGTCTGTTGTGAAGTCCCTTACACTCAGGGTAAAAGTCAACAATCATAATAACATCGCCGTTAGGAGCGATTGCCATACAAGGGTCAATAAAAAATGCAGAGGCATAGCAATCATCTGTTATTCTTGTTTCTCTGGCAGGAGGTGTAGCAATGGTGCGAATATCCGACCATGTTTCTCCACCGTCGTCGCTTGTTCTGATTGCCAGCTCAATAAAGCCCCAATCAGCACCACAGCTTTGCTTATCAATAGCAGCAATTAAGGTGTTCCCTGCTTTTATCAGGCTGGGTATGCGAAATGCAGTGCCACCGTTTGTTTCGTCGCTATATTTTACAAGCTCCTTAGACAGATACTTTTCGTGATTACCACAAAAAATAATCTTTTCTTTTTCCATAAATCTCACTCCCTAAAATATTACTATATAATAATAACATATACTTCCATTTTTTAAAAGACTATTTTGCCAAAACACTTGAAAAATCATAGATAAAAAGGTACAATATAAAGGAAATATTATGAAAAGGAGGAATTATAATGCTCTGGTCACTTAAAAAATGCTGGTATCGTTTATATCAAAAGGTTTTTAAGCTTGCAATGTGCTTTATGGATTGGTCCGAGCCTCAACTCCTTGAGGGTGCAGGCAGCATACTCAAGCTCCCTGAGTTCATTAAGAATAAAGGTATCAACAAGGTATTAGTTGTTACCGATAAAGGTCTTATGGGCCTTCATCTTCTCGACCCAATGTTTGAGAAGCTTGAAGAAGTAGGAATTGAATATGTTGTGTTCGACGGTGTACAGCCTAACCCAACAATACCTAACATCGAGGATTGTAAGGATATGTATGTCAAGAATGGCTGTCAAGGTATTATCGCCTTTGGTGGTGGCTCACCAATGGACTGTGCAAAGGCAGCAGGTGCAAGAGTTGTTAAACCTAACCAAACCGTACGCAATATGCGTGGTCAGCTTAAGGTACATAAGCAGCTTCCACCGTTCTTTGCAGTACCTACAACAGCAGGTACAGGCTCTGAAACCACAGTTGCAGCAGTTGTTACCGACCCTGAAACTCACGAGAAAAATGCTATCAACGATACTTGTCTTCGTCCAAAGTATGCAGTGCTTGATCCTGCACTCACAGTCGGTCTTCCACCACATATTACTTCTACAACCGGTATGGATGCACTCACTCACGCAGTAGAGGCTTATATCGGCAAAAGTAATACAAAGGATACTATCCGTGAGGCTGAGGAAGCAACAAAGCTTATTTTCGATAACATCGAAACAGCATACACAGACGGTAAAAATCTTGAGGCAAGAGGCAATATGCTTAAGGGCTCATATCTTGCAGGTCGTGCATTTACACATGCCTATGTTGGATATGTTCACGCTATTGCTCATAACCTTGGTGGTCTTTACGGCACACCACACGGTCTTGCAAACGCAGTTATCCTGCCACACGTGCTTGAATACTATGCTGATGCAGCATATCCTCAGCTTGCAAAATTAGCTGATATTGTCGGCATCGGTGAGGGCCTTGACACAGCAGGTAAGGGTAAGGCATTTATTGAGGCTATCAAAGCTCTTAACAAGAATATGAATATCCCTGATAAATTTGATTTCATCAAGGAAGAGGATATTCCTACACTTGTTAAAAGAGCGCTTAAAGAGGGTAACCCACTTTATCCTGTGCCAAAAATTATGGACGAAAAGGACTGCGAAGCAGTTATTCGCAGCTTTATGGCATAACAAATACATAAGAAAAGAGGTGCTGATTTTCAGCACCTCTTTTTTGCTGTTTATTTCTTTGTAGTTGTGTATTTAGCACTTGACCACGGTGAGTAAAGGTTGTAATTCTTGCCGTTAAACTTTACTACCTTGTAGGTACGAACACGCACAT
>CAMFYM010000083.1 GCA_946002045.1 uncultured Clostridia bacterium
AATAGTTTAAACCGTATTATACTTTGGCACGGTTCAGACCATTTATCGACAGTCTTTTTTATCTTTTTAATAAATTTTGTAGAGTCCTGCGCCGTGTGATTGGATATTTGCAGTGAATTTATTTTTAAAGCTACCTACAATTTTTTTGTTCCAAATGTCATAAACCGTATATTCTGTATCAGGCATTAGGATTTCTCTCAGCTCAAGCCTTATATTATAGTCAGTATCTCTTGTGTTAAACAGTGCGACATATTTACAGCCCCTGCCGTTTGATACCCATATAATATCACCCTTGCCGTTTTTTTCTCTCCTGCTGTGCTGATGTGCGCCGTAGGATGTTCGGTGCATTTTCAAATATTCTTCATTTGTCAGCAGTGAAAGAGTCCAATCATCATTCTCCGGCATATTTCCACCCATCATTAACGGACTTCTAAAAATACCCCACAGGCTCATCATTGTTATCTGTTCTGCCCTTGTAAATTGAGTTATTCTGTTTTGGTCACCGTGACATATGCCGTTTTTTGACAGCCTGCCCAGTGGGAGCATATCACAGTCGGGGAAATTGCCTGCCTTAACCGTATCCTGCCATAAAAAGCATTTGTCAAACATATCGTAAAGCTTGCTCCAGCTGTCCCAAAAGTCACCTGTAATACGCCACATATTTGCATTTTTTGCAAGGTGACGGGCATTATTGATGTCAGCAGGTCCCGGAGAAAGGGAAAGCACCATATCCCTGCCACAATTATCTATTGCCTTTCTTATCATTTCTATTTCATAATCTGCGAAATATGGGTTGTCCCATTTGCGAAACTCTGTTACGCATATGTCGTCACATTTTATAAAATCCACACCCCAAGAGGCGTACAGCTCAAAAACGGAGTTGTAATAATCCTGAGCTGCCTGACAGCTTTTCATACCGTACATATCCGTGTTCCAGGAGCAGACGGAAAAATGGTGCGCTGCCTGACGGGCAGTATAGTTACTGTTTTTGATAGGCAGGTTTTGGTGTACTGCCTGTCTTGGAATACCCCTCATAATATGTATTCCAAATTTCAGCCCAAGGCTATGACAATAGTCTGCAATAATCTTAAAGCCCCTGCCTTCTGCCGAATCGGGAAAACGGTTTTCAGCAGGTATAAGTCTGCCGTATTTGTCCATATTCAATTCTGTGAAATTATTATAATCGTTGTCCCTTGCATTTGGCTCGTACCACTGTATGTCACACACAATGTATTCCCAGCCGTATTGCTTTAAATGCTTTGCCATATAATCGGCGTTTTCCTTCAACTGTGCTTCCGTCACTGCTGCACCGAAGCAATCCCAGCTGTTCCAGCCCAAAGGAGGAGTTTTTGCAAGCTTTTTGTGCATAGTATTACCGTCCTGTTGTTTTATAACTTGATTTTACAATCCACAGGGGATTATGTCAATAAAAAAACGGCTGATAAAATCAGCCGATAATTTATGCTATTGATTTTCTGCAAGCTGTGCTGCTGCCTCTTTTTCTGCCTTGCGCTGTGCTCTCTTTTTCTTGGCTTTGTAGCTCATAAGCTTGTCTAAATGCTCGTCCGGTGTAAGGCAGGTACCAAGAGTAACTGTTTTGCTGCCGTAAAGCCCGTGGAAGTCAGAGCCACCGGTTAAAAGAATTTTGTTCTTTTTGCAAATATTGCTTAATCTTTCAATAGTCTCGTCAGTGGCAGATGGGTGCCAAACCTCAATGCCGTCAAGTCCTAATTGAATATAATTGTCAATCTCGTCAAAATTATCGTACAAGGCAGGGTGTGCCAAAACTGCCACGCCACCTGCGTTGTGAACCTCCTCAATAACCTCTTTAACATCAGGATATTTAACAGGAGCAAGAAGATTGGTTTCACTTTCACGAGAGAAAAGTGCGTTGTAAAGGTCGCCGTAAATCTCGTTAGTGTAGCCTGCGTCCATAAGAGCGTGCATAATGTGCTGCTTAAAAAGATTGGTTGAGCCTGAAGCGTGGTTGATAATAAAATCGTTTGAGATAGGAAAACGAGCAGCAACCTTAAGCATCATAATTTGACCTGCTCTTTTTCTTGCAACAGAGGTGCGCTTACAAAGACCCTCCAGCCTGTCCGGCTTTTCAGCAAGGTAGCAAAGGATATGCACCTTTTTGCCTGCCTCGTAATCGAAAGCCGAAAGCTCAACGCCGGGTACGATGTTAACGCCGTAGCGCTTACCGATAACCTGACCTCTTACAGTACCTGCAAGACAGTCGTGATCCGTTATGGCAATAGTGTCTATTCCACTTTTTTGTGCTATAACGATTAGGTCCTCAATACCAACAGAGCCGTCGCTTAATTTTGTATGACAATGTAAATCTGCTGCCATAACATTCTCCTTTCAGTTTCGTTGGGAATCGCCGATTTTGCCCTCTTAGGGCATATAAACAAATTTTACCATTATTTTATATGATAACACTTTTATCAAGATAATGCAAGAAAACCAAGACAAATTCTTCAAAAAAAGTCTTTTTTCGACGAATCATCTAATAGCAAATTCTTTTAATAGACACCTGTATAGTAAATTTATAGGTAAACCAACCACATTAAAATAATCACCGTCAATCTTTTCCACCAGCATTGCCCCTTTGCCCTGTATTCCATAGGCACCTGCCTTGTCAAAGGGCTCACCGGTTGCAATATATTTTTCGATTTCCTCATCGGTCAGCTGGAAAAATTTTACTCTTGTTTCGGCAGAAAAGGTTTTGATTTTGTCACCCTTAATCACTGTAACTCCCGTAAAAACACTGTGATACCTGCCACTTAACCTTTTAAGCATATTAAATGCGTCTGTACTGTCCTTTGGCTTGCCTAAAATTTTATCATCAATAGCAACAACGGTATCGGCACCTATAACGGTGTCGTTGTCATTTGCAAAGGGCTGTGCTTTAATTTTCGACAAATATTCAACTGCCTCCTTGGGAGAAATTCCCACAGGTAAAGTTTCGTCAACATCGGTAGCTTTTATAACAAAATCTTCTGTAATTAAAGATAAAAGCTCTTTTCTCCTTGGAGATTTTGATGCAAGTATCAGCATTAAATTACACCTCTTTGATATAATCCTCTTGTGTATTTAAAGGTTGGCTTTTGAGAATTTTCATACATTTTGATGATTTGCTCAACCTCCTCCATACTTTCGTTTGTAAAGTAAAGGTGAGCAAAATCTGTTTTAATTTCATTCATTCTATCAAGCATATAAAGGGGGACACTGTTCAAAATTTCAACACAGGGATAGCTTGAGCAAATAACAGGAAATTCGTATCCCATTCGGTCTGTAAGAGTACCCTGCCTGTTGCATTTTTCACAGCCAATGGTTGATTTTACAGGGCAGTTTCTGGTCAGCATTAGGGGGATTTTGCCATATACAATTATTCCCGTGTTATCGGCATTTATTTTGTTTGCCTGCTGGGCAGTCAGCTCAAAGGACAAAATGGGATTATCAATCTGCATTGCAGACAGAGAGTTAAAAATATTAAGCCCAAAGTCGCCGAAAACCTGAAAGCCTAAATCCTTTGCCAGCCTGTAAGAGCCAAGATTGCCGCAAAGTGCTCTTGTAACTCCTGCACCCTTAAGACGAGTTAACTGCTTTTTAAGTCGCTCCTCCTGTCCAAATAATCCTCTTGGTAAAACTACTCCTGCACGGTTATCAACAAAATCCTCAAGGCTTGAGTCAATAGGGATAAACACATATTTGAAAGGGTGCCTGTCGGGTATCTGCTGTGCATTTTTAAAGGACGCAGTAAGGTAAGGTGTGTTGCTTTTTTCTGCCACGGCAGGCAGCTTAAGGGGCAATGCCGTGACGGTAATTTCAGGCAGTCGCTCTATTTCCTCCACTGCTTTTCTGCGCAGCTCGTTAATCTGTGATGCAGGGATAATCAGCCCCTCATCAACGGTTGCTTTAACATTTCCTGCATAAAATTGAGTGCCACCTAATTTTGACAGCCTCATTTTAACAGACTCCGGTGTCATTGGCTTGTTGATTGCCCTTTCTGCAACAGGGCCCACGATTTCCACACTTTTATCAAGTCCCCAAGCAGTCAGCTTACAGGGCTGATTTTCTCTGCACTCAAATTCAAAATCAATAGGCAGTAACGGGTTTTCGTTATCATAATTGTGGCTGATGCTTTTCAGCACCTCCTTGGCAGAGAGAACATCCTCCTTTTGCCTTGTGCCAAACATAGCAGCACCACGATTACCTGTTAGATAGCCGTCAGTAAAGCCACTTCGTGAAAATACAGAATTTAAGTTATGCTCAAGCTCCTGATTATAGCAGCCGTCAATAGCACCTTTAACAGCATTTACGGCAGCACTCACATATTCAGGTCGCTTCATCCTTCCTTCAATCTTAAGGGAGGTAACACCCTTAAGATTGTCTAAATGCTTAATGATGCTCAAATCCTTTAGGGATAAGGCGCACTCCTTGCTGTCACCCCTTGCAGTAAAGGGCAAACGGCAGGGCTGGGCACAAAGTCCACGGTTGCCACTCCTTGAGCCTAACACAGATGACATATAGCATTGACCTGACACAGACATACAAAGAGCACCGTGCACAAATACCTCTAACTCAAGATTGGTGCTTTCCCTTATTTCCTCAATTTCGTCAATGGTCATTTCTCTGGCAAGCACAACACGCTTAAGCCCCATCTCCTCTGCCTGCTTAACACCACTGACTGACATAATGCTCATTTGTGTTGAACCGTGAATTCTTGCAGTAGGGAAATGCTCCCTAATCATTTTTATTACACCGATGTCCTGAACAATAAAAGCATCAACACCAACGCTAAGTGCATATTTAACCGTGTTGTACGCCTGTTCAAGCTCCTCGTCACCAACAAGAATATTGAGAGTTAAATAAACCTTAACCCAGTGCCTGTGACAATATTCAACTGCTTTTTTTAATTCCTCATTATCAAAATTGCCGGCATTGCGTCGGGCATTAAACATTTTACCACCCAGGTAAATTGCGTTTGCACCACTGCGAACACCGGCAATCAAAGACTCCATGCTACCGGCAGGAGCCAAAATCTCATACTTCATATTATACCTATCTGTTGTTAAGCCTTTGTCTTAAATCGGCAATTTCACGGTTGAGCCTTTCAACCTCTCGTCTTGCAACCTCAACCTCCATCTTTGCCCTTGCACTTTCCTCAAGATAATCCTTGATTTGAACACGAAGATTATCGGCAGATGCAGATGCCTTTTTGCAGGCGTCAGCATTGTCAAGAGCAACAAGCACTGCTGCCTGTGTC
Source organism: uncultured Clostridia bacterium (assembly GCA_946002045.1). Taxonomy (GTDB): domain Bacteria; phylum Bacillota; class Clostridia; order Oscillospirales; family Acutalibacteraceae; genus Eubacterium_R. The sequence goes on from CAMFYM010000083.1 coordinate 5,276, forward strand.
ATTGAAAGGGTAGGATTTGCGTTGCTGACTGAACGAAGCTCGCTGTTAATATCCTCAGCCAACATTTCAACATATTGTGGGTCGTCGTCTGTAACGATTGTGTAGGTTGCCCCACCTATTCTAACCTGAACTCTGTTTTTTTCCATATTTTTACACCTTCATATTAAACTATCATCGACAAAATTCTACCTATTAAGTATATCAGCAATAGGCAGAATTGTCAATGTGCTTATTGCCTACTCGCTTTCCTCTGCTTTAATCTCCTGGGAGCTTTTGTTGTAAATGTAATCAATGAGCATTTCCTTGTTTTTCTCTGTGTTAATGCTGATTACACTGTTGCCGTAAATTGTGGCATAATCCCATGTGCCTTCAAATGGGACCTTCGTTTGATGCATATCACCTGTAATACAGCCACCTGCCTTTAATGCAAAGCTCATAAGCTCACTCTTTGACAGGTCTGTTTCAATATACGGAGCAGAGCTGTAAACCATATTATAGAGCTTAAAGGGATTTGAGTGCTTAGCCTTATCAAGAATTGCAGTCATAACTGTTCTTTGCCTTTTTGTTCTCACAAAATCAGTGTCGATTTTCCTAATTCTGCAATATGCCAGCGCCTGCTCACCGGAAAGGTTGTTTTTGCCAGCATCCAATTTAACATCACCATATCTGTATGGGTGTCCGGTAACCTCCTCTGCCTCTGCCTCGGTTACCTCAATCTCAACTCCTCCAAGGCTGT
>CAMFYM010000084.1 GCA_946002045.1 uncultured Clostridia bacterium
AGACAGAAATATATGTATAGGCTACAATAATATATTGAATATTTGTGATGTTTTGCACATACTGTTATAGTATTGGAGGATAAATATGAAAAAGATTTCTATTGCTTTGTCAGCTTTATTGATGATGGTTTGCTTGTCATTATCAATTACTGCTTTAGCTAATGAGCCTCAGGTGCCTGTTAGGCTAAATAGCAGTAATTCGGTAGTAACCCTTTCGTCAGATAATTATTATTATAGTGGTGGAAAGAGGACACCGGGTGTTTATGTTACATATACAGACAGCCTCGGTAACGAAAAAAAATTATTAAAGAATAGAGATTATATTTTTGAATATAAAAACAATATAAATGTCGGATATGCTACTGTTTCAATTAAAGGTATAGGTAATTATTCAGGTGCTTTAAGTAAAAAATTTAAAATCAATCCAATGCCTATCACCAGTAGTCATATAGAAAAAACACTTGGATATACAAAATGCGAGTTTTCAGGAAATAGTAGAACTCCTTATATAAAGTTAGTATGGAATAATAACGGCAAAAAAATAAATCTCGTTAAGGATAGGGATTTTACTGTAACATATTCTAATAACAGGAATGTTGGTAGGGCAACTGTTAAGGTTGTCGGTAAAGGCAATTACGGTGGCAGCTTTACAAAATATTTTGATATTATGCCACAAAAGGTTAAAGGGCTAAAGGTTACCGGTACAAGTACTACAACTATTAGTTTGTCTTGGAGCAAGCAGTCCTATATCAGTGGATATTGTCTTTATAAATACGATACTTCTTCAAAGCAATATAAGTATTTCAAAACTGTCAGTGCAAGTGACTCAAAGGTTACTTTAACGGGCTATGATCCTGCAACATCACATTATTTTAAGATTAGGTCTTATGTTAATGTAAGTAATTCAAAAAAATATTACGGCGAATACAGTGATTTTGTGGTAACTGCAACCACTCCAAAGAGAATTACTCTTAACAGTGTAACAAAAAAGGGCAAATCAATTTCTGTTGAGTGGACACCTGTAAGGTCAAGTGGTTATCAGATTTTTTACAGCACAGACAGTAGCTTTAAGAAAAGTGTAAAATGCATAACCATTAAAAATTCAAAAGCAAAGTCTTATAAGATTACAAATATCAACTCAAGCGCTACATATTATGTTAAGGTAAGAGCTTATTATGTTTATAAAAATGTTACTTACAAAGGTTTGTGCAGCACGCCGTTAAGTACATATTATTCTAATTTGTATTCCAGCTATTACTCATATTATGTTAACGATGCTAACCGTACAAATAATCTTAAAATCGCCTCTAAAGCTATTTCAGGCACTATTGTTCAACCGGGTCAAACATTTTCGTTTAATAATGTTGTAGGACCGAGAACTTCTGCTAAAGGCTATAAACCTGCCGGTATATTTTCAGGTGGTGGTGTCGTAAACGGCATTGGTGGTGGTATTTGTCAGGTAGCATCAACAATGTTTAATTGCGCTTTATACGCTAATGTCGGTATAGTCGAAAGACATCAGCACAGTCAAAGAGTTGCTTATGTGCCCCTTGGCAGAGATGCTGCTATATACGGTACTGCTGAAGATTTAAAATGGAAAAATACAACAAAATATCCAATTAGAATAGAAATGACAGTTAAGGATGGTATTATTACCTGTAGCTTCTATACCTCTGTTAAGGTTAAGCCACCAAAGGTTTCATTAAATGTGAAGCAAAACGGAAACAGCTTTACCTTAAAAAGAACAGTAGGTGGGAAGGTCAATTATTCCTGCTATTCAAAGTATTAAAAAAATCAGGTTGTTCAAATTGAACAACCTGATTTTTTTGCCATTTTAATTTTCTAAAACATAGGTTCCGTCGGTTAGCACTGCAACAGCATAATTACCGAATTTATAAAACCTCTTAACCGTATCTGAAAAGTTTAGATAATCGGATACTGTATAGTTACTTCCATCAATCATCCTAACCTTGTTGCCGTCACAGCAAACATAAAGGTTTCCCTCGTCAAAGCTGATATGACAGGGGTTAACAAAGGTTTGTGCATCCTTTCCACCTATTCTTAAGTCAACCTTCATATTTTGGCAGGAATACCTAATAACGCAATTCTCGTCACTGCAAACGCTCCAAAAGTATTTGCCCTCAAGAGCAAGGCATTTTATCGGCTGGTTGTGGTAGTCAAATGAACCACTCCACTCTAATTCACCGTCACGGTCAAATATTCCTGCTTCTCCGTTAGGATAAATTGCCAACACACGCCTATCATACAAAACCGATGCATCACATTGAACAAAATTAGGTATTATTTCGCTAATTCTCTTAAAATTAGCACCAAACTTTTTCAGCAGATAAGCGCTTTTTGTTGAAACATCAATGCTTTTGTTTATAAAATCAACAACGGAATACTGAACCTTATATTGATTTGGATTAGGCAAAGGTATTTTTTCAACAAGTATAACAGAGTCATCATTGTATCTGACAATATCAATTATTTCTTTAGAACTGATTTTTTCCAAATACTATTCCTCCGTTTCGCTATAAGTGGTATTAGTTAAATAACCAAGTGTCAGCAGGCTGTCTGTTAGGTGCACATTTTCAACCAAAACCTCAGGATGTGCCATAGCAATATCGTAATTTGAAAAATTCCAAAAGCTCTTAATTCCCACATTAACAAGCAGATCGGTTATCTCTGCCATGTCGTTTGACGGAATACAGGTAACTGCGCATAAAGGCTCATTATCAATACAAAAATTTTCCAAATAATTGATATGTCTAACAGGAATTCCTTTTATCATATTACCGCAAAGAGCCTCGTTCTTATCAAATATACCGATAAGCTTAAATCCACTTTTTTTGTTGAATAATTTATTTGTAACTGCCTTGCCTAAATTTCCTGCACCAATAAGTATGGTCTTAATTTCTGTACTGACACAAAGGATTTCTCCGATTTTACTATGAAGCTCAGGAACATTATATCCGTATCCCTGCTGACCAAATCCACCAAAGCAATTAAAATCATGCCTAATTTGAGACGCAGTTAATCCCATCCTTGATGCAAGCTCCTTTGAGCTTATTCTTACAATACCGTTTTCCTTTAAGGATTGCAAAAATCTGTAGTATCGTGGAAGACGCTTTATAACGGATATAGATATATCTTCTTTTGCAACCATTATAAATCCCTCTCTTTTACCTTTACTTTGTCATTTCAGTAATGGTTTCCATTACATAGTCGCCAAACTCACTGCAGGTGCAGCCTGTATCTCTGCCTGTAATAGTAAGCTTCTTTTCCTCAAACATACATTTATCAAGAGCTGCCTCAAGTGCATTAGCTTGCTTTTGGTATCCAATATGTGAAAGAAGCATAACAGATGCACGAAGCATTGAGCATGGGTCAGCATACTGACCTCTGCCTTCCTTAATCATTCTTGGCGCAGAGCCGTGAATAGCCTCAAACATTGCGTATTTCTTACCAATATTAGCAGATCCGGCTGTACCTACACCACCCTGGAATTCTGCTGCCTCATCAGTAATAATATCACCGTAAAGATTAGGCAGAACAAATACCTTGAAATCCTTTCTTCTGCTTGGGTCAATCAGTTTTGCAGTTGTAATATCAATATACCAGTCATCAGTAACAATTTCAGGATATTCAGCACCGATTGCCTGTGCAGTTTTAAGGAATTTACCATCTGTTGTTTTAATGATATTTGCCTTTGTGATAATTGAAACCTTGCCTTTATTGTTCTTTCTTGCATATTCATAAGCAAGTCGAGCTATTCTCTCACAGCCCTCTTGTGTAGCTACAGTAAAGTCAACTGCCAAATCGTCTGTGATGTTAACACCGTGTGAGCCTACTGCATAGCCACCCTCAGTATTTTCTCTAAAGAAGGTCCAGTCAATGCCTTCCTCAGGAACCTTTACCGGACGCAAATTAGCAAACAGGTCAAGCTCCTTTCTCATAGCAACATTTGCTGATTCAACATTTGGCCATGGATCGCCGGCACGAGGTGTAGTTGTAGGACCCTTAAGAATAACGTGACAAGCCTTAAGCTCCTCTAATACATCATCAGGAATTGCCTTGTTGCAGGCAGCTCTGTTTTCAATAGTTAATCCATCAATTTCCTTGAATTTAACCTTGCCCTTTGCAACCTCATCCTTAAGTAAAAATGAAAGTACTCTTTCGCTTTCTTTAGTGATTATCGGGCCAATACCGTCGCCACCACAAATACCAATTACAATAGTGTCAAGTGCGTCATAATCGGTAAAGTTCTTGTCTTCCTTAATTTTTTTTGCACGGGCAAGCTGTGACTCCATAAGTGAACGGAATTTTTCAACAGCCTCGTCAAGAATTTGTTTTTCGTCTGTCATTTCATTTTCTCCTTATTTATTCATTTCTCTTGTGTAATCTAAAAGTCCACCACAGATAAGAATTGCTCTTTGTCTGTCTGAAAGATGTGAAGAGTTAAGTAAATACTCCTGATTCTTTGTGATATTCTTAAGAACAACCTGCTTGTTGTTTTCTATGCAATCCTTGATGTTAGGAAGTTCAAGCTGGTCCATTTGGTCAATTCTGTCATAATCATCCTCGTTTACAAAGGTGAACGGAAGAATACCTGCGTTAACAAGGTTAGCAACATGGATTCTTGCAAAGGATTTTGTAATAACTGCCTTTACTCCAAGGTAAAGTGGAACAAGTGCTGCGTGCTCTCTTGATGAACCTTGACCGTAGTTTGAGCCACCGATAATAATTCCTTTGCCCTCTTTCTTTATTCTTTCAGGGAATGTTTCATCACATACACCAAAGCAATATTGTGAAAGGTGAGGAATATTTGAACGGTAGGGGAGTATTTTTGCACCGGCAGGCATAATGTGGTCGGTAGTAATGTTGTCGCCAACCTTAAGAATTGCCTTTGCCGTAATTTCATCAGGAAGAGCAGCCGTTTCAGGGAAAGGCTTAATATTAGGTCCTCTTAATACCTCAACGCTGTCTGCTTCCTCCGGTGATGCCGGAGCCTCGATCATATTGTCGTTAACAATGAATTTTTCAGGCATTTCAACAACAGGAGCCTCGCCTAATTCTCTTGGGTCGGTTAGGTAACCTGTCAGTGCAGATGCAGCTGCAACCTCAGGTGAAACAAGATAAATTCCTGCATCCTTTGTGCCGGAGCGACCTTCAAAGTTTCTGTTAAATGTACGAAGTGATACGCCTGCTGAATTGGGTGATTGTCCCATACCGATACAGGGACCACAGGCAGATTCAAGAATTCTTGCACCTGCGCTAATCATATCCGATAACGCACCGTTAAGTGCCAACATATTGAGCACCTGCTTTGAGCCGGGTGCAATGCAAAGAGAAACTGACGGTGAAATAGTTTTGCCCTTAAGAATAGATGCAACCTTCATCATATCAACATATGATGAATTTGTGCAGGAGCCTATCGCTACCTGATCAACCTTAATTCTGCCAATCTCGTCAGTAGTTTTTACCTTGTCCGGCATATGTGGACAGGCAGCCATGGGAGTTAGCGAACAAAGGTCAATTTCAATAACCTCGTCATAAACAGCATCATCATCAGGCTTAATTTCTGTCCAGTCATTTTCACGACCCTGTGCCTTTAAGAAAGCAAGTGTAATTTCATCTGAAGGGAAGATTGATGTTGTTGCACCAAGCTCTGCGCCCATATTTGTAATTGTTGCTCTCTCCGGTACGGAAAGTGTCTTTACACCTTCGCCACCGTACTCAATAATTTTTCCTACGCCACCCTTAACGCTCATAATTCTTAATACCTCAAGAATTACATCCTTGGCTGAAACCCAAGGCTTTAAGTAGCCCTTAAGGTTAATTCTTGTCATTTTCGGCATTGGAATATAATATGTTCCACCACCCATAGCAACTGCAACATCAAGTCCACCGGAGCCCATAGCAAGCATACAAATACCACCACCGGTAGGTGTATGGCTATCGGAACCAATCAAGGTTTTACCCGGAATACCAAATCT
>CAMFYM010000085.1 GCA_946002045.1 uncultured Clostridia bacterium
TGTCCTTAAGCTGAAGCAGCATTTGCAGCTTGCTGTCAGGCTGAAAGCCGGGCAACACACGGGATGCATGGTAGTCGTCAAAAAGCTTACCACCAAACTCTAAATAAAGCTTACCACCAAATTCGTTAATTCTTTCCTTAATTCTGCTTGATTGCATTTGCAGATATTTGTCGTTGTCAAAGCCAGTCTTAAACATATCCTCTCTCCATAGACCCTTGAAATATGATTCAAAAAAACACAAACGGTCGTACCTGACGCACAACCGTTTGTACTTAGGCAATAAATAGTAATCCAAATCAGCCAATTTGAACCACGGTTCAAATTTCTCTTTATTGCCTACATATTATACAGCATTACCTGTATTATTTCAATAGCAATAATAAAATTTTAAATGAAAATCAACCGGCAATTTGCCTGTACCTTGCAAAGTCCTTGGCGTTAATATATCCGTCAGGCACAAGGTCAAACATTGATGTGTAATTTGCCTTGGAGATTTTTTGATTGATTATATCAAAGCTGTATTGCTTATCCATAACATATCGTGGGAAGGTGATAACATCGTCACACTGAGAGCAGGAATATGTGCAATAATCACTTGTCAGGCTATCAAAATTCAATCTGTGCTCATCAATAGACAGGAAGGTGTAGCCTGCACCCTCTGCCCAGTTCTTTGCATATGTGTTCTCATATCCCACAACCTTAAGCCCTGCGTTGTGTCCCGTGCCGGCGTATGTAAGGCTTGATGTGGTGTAAATGGTTGTGGCAGGAAGCGAAACACCGGTGCCGATTGAATTAAGATACGGTGCGTAAATATAATCAAGCTGCTTTATGGGACTAAGATTTGATGTGCCACTTGAAAATTCAGTTGCCTTTGGCGCATAAATGTATTTCATATTATTATTTGTGGTGCTGGAAATAAAGCCAAAGGACGGCAGATTTGTGCTGTTGGGAAGGTCAAGACTGCCAAGCTTAGCACAGTTATAGAAATTGTTTTTGCCGGTGAATTGCTCCACATTGGCAATGCTAATATCTGTCATCTGCTCACAGCCAAAGGCGTAGGCACCTACCGTTTTTACCATAGGCAGATTAACAGATTTAATACTGCCACAGCCGTAAAAGGCGTATTGTGGCACATCGGTACAGTATGGGAATGATACGCTTGGTATAGCCGTGTTCATATAAGCGTAATCACCGATAACCGTTGAATATTTCGTCGTTAAATTACTCAGCGATGTGCAGTTCTTAAAGGCACTGTTACCTGCTATCAGCATATTAGGGAAGTCTGCAGTGGTTAAATACCTGCACTCTGCAAAGGCACTGTCGCCCACTCGTTCAACGCCGTAGCTGCCGTTAATGCTGTCAATATATCCCTGTGGGTCAAGTATTAAATTCCTTTGATTTTCGTCGTTGTAGTCAAGGGCAGTCGTATTAGTTGACTTAATAGCCTGGATAGCGCTGTTGCTAAAGGCGTTAGCCTCAATATCCTTGCAGTAAGGAGAAAGCTCAAGATACTTAACCTTGCTGCCCTGAAAGGCAGATGATGCAATACCACGAATAATTTTGTTGTCAGGCTTGTTAATGATAAATGATGTTCTTTTACCTGTGTAGCCGGTGATATATCCTCTGCTGTCTATGCTTAGGTAATCACTGTCATTTTCCGGCATAACATACGGTCCCACCTCTGCTACTGTGTAGTAGCTGTGCAGCAGATTACCGTAATAAGCCACAGCAAACACTCTTGTAAATTCCGTTATCTTAATAGGACTTTTATAAACCGTACTCTTGGTGGTAGGTCTTGTTCCGTCTGTGGTGTAGTAAATTGTAGCACCTGACTGTGGGCAGGAAAGGCTGATTTGCATATCACTGCAATCAAGCTTGCTTGACAAAATCTCGTAGTTAACATTGGCAACACGGTTGCCGTCAATCAGGTTATACATATTCAGTATGCCGTATCCACCCCAACGACAGCAGGTCCAATCCTGTGCTCTGTCGCCGTAATTCTTGTGTACCTTAAAGGGCATTGCTCTTTCGCATAATCTTGCACCAACCTGCTCTGATGTCATTTCAGGATGCTGCATTAAAACGATTGCTGCAGCAGCAGCTACCATTGGCGAGGAGAAGGATGTTCCGTCGCCCTTAACCTCAATGAATGAGCTGTCCTTGCCAATCATATTTATTTGCTTGCCCGGTGCAGCAATGTCAATGGTGTGGTCACCGGTAATATTGTAGTTTGAAAAATCTGCCCTGTCATTACCGTAATGAGAAGCAGCAACGGTAACAAATTTTGCACAGGCAGCAGGGTGATATGTAGGTGCAAGGTTGGCAGACTCATTACCTGCAGCAGCAACGCAAACAGAGCCGTTATCAACTAACTCAGCACACTTTTTATCAATTCGGGCAAATGCATTCGGTCCGATATTTGCTGTTGGGAAGGTTAAGCTCATATTGATTACATCGGGCTTTGTTGCAAGCTTTCTAAGGTAATCAATAGTGTCCTCAAATTCAGACATATAAAACTGTCCATTGCTGTTGATAAGCTTAACAGCTATTATTTTTACATTATCGGGGGTAGTTTTGATAATAACGCTTGAAACACAGGTGCCGTGTCCGTTATCGTCCTTGGCATCTCCGGCAGAGCCACTTGTGGAAAGGTTAACGCTGTGGTCAATAATCCTGTCCTTAAGCTTGAATGATTTGTAGTCAACACCTGTATCAACCACCATTACATTTATCTGATTTGATTTTTGAGCAGCTGTGAGCTTTGCCATAGCATCGGTGCTTTCAATTCTCTCATATCCCCAATCGGTTGGGTGAGAATATGACGGCTCGCTTTCCTCAATAGCAATTACATCGGCAAGATAATCGTTATCAACCACATATCCCTCACCTGTAAGCCTTTTCTTTAGGCTGTCGGCAAGGCTCTCGCTTTCGCATTGAATACAGGCAGTATCCTCCCTATAAATAACCTCTGTGCCCTCAGGTAAATTCTTAATCCTTTTCTTTGTTTCAACAATAAGCCTGGTAGGAATAGCCATCATCTGTTCGCCGGATGCTTTAAGCTGCTCCTCGTAATCTGCCTTGTAATCACGGCACATTTGTGCAGTAGCAAGGGCTGTTTTTAACGCAGTCTTTTCAATATTCTTCTTTTGCAGCTCCAATGCTGCCGGAGTTGAAATACCTGCAACGATTGCAAAGCAGGCTATCCCACAAATTATTTTAATAATTTTCTTTTTCATACTGACCCCTTAAATAATATTATTACATCATATTATACCATTTTTTGTTATTGTTGTAAACTGCATATTTTTTATACAAACCTCTTGCAATAATAAATCAAAAAGTTTAAAATAAAAAATCATAAATTCAAAACACAAGGAGTATGCTATGGAGAAAATTCTTGTTCTTGACTTTGGTGGGCAGTATAACCAGCTTATAGCAAGGCGTGTTCGTGACCACCGTGTGTATGCCGAGATTTTGCCCTACACAACAGATATTGATGTTATCAGGAAAAATAATTATAAGGGCATCATATTTACAGGTGGGCCTAATTCTGTGTACGATATGACCTCTCCTCATTACACGGCAGATATTCTTGACTTAGGTATTCCTGTGCTGGGTATATGCTACGGCTGTCAGCTTATCGCTTGGATGAAGCAGGGTATTGTTAAAACTGCACCTGTCAGCGAGTACGGTAAAATTGAGTTCAAGGCTGACACTAAATCAAAGCTTTTTAAAAATATTGACGAAAAATCTATTGTTTGGATGAGTCATACAGACTATATTTCTCAGGTGCCTGAGGGCTTTGAAATTGTGGGTACTACCGATGATTGTCCTTGCGCAGCAATGCAAAATGTTTCAAAGGATATTTATGCCGTTCAGTTTCATCCGGAGGTTACCCACTCGCAATTCGGCTCACAGATGCTTTATAACTTCCTTTACGAGATTTGCCATTGTGCAGGCGACTGGGTGATGGATAATTTTATTGACACCACAGTTGCTAAGCTTAAGGAGCAGATAGGCGACAAAAAGGTTATTCTCGGCCTTTCAGGTGGTGTTGATTCATCAGTTGCAGCAGGACTCCTCTCCCGTGCTATCGGCAAGCAGCTAACCTGCGTTTTTGTTGACCAAGGACTTATGCGTAAGGACGAGGGCGATTTTGTAGAAAAAACCTTTACCACATTGTTTGATATGAACTTTGTTCGTGTTAATTGCGGTGAGCATTTTATCGAACAGCTTAAGGGCGTAACAGACCCTGAGGAAAAAAGAAAAATTATCGGCAGAGAATTTTATAATGTTTTTTGGAACGAGATTAGAAAGCAGGACGAGCTTGGCTATTTTGCACAGGGCACAATTTATCCCGATTGTATTGAGTCAGGCAAGGGCGATGCCGATGTGATTAAAACTCACCACAACCGTGTTAATCTGCCGGAGGATGTGGAGTTTTTAGGTGTAATCGAGCCACTTTGCGACTTGTTTAAGGACGAGGTAAGACAGGTTGGCGAAAGACTTGGCATTCCAAAGGAATTGGTATGGCGTCAGCCGTTCCCCGGTCCCGGCCTTGGTGTAAGAATTGTGGGCGAAATTACTGCCGACAGAATTAAGGTTTTGCAGGAGGCTGATTGGGTTCTCCGAGACGAGATGGCAAAAAACGGCTATGAAAAAAATCTTGCCCAGTTTTTCTGCGTACTCCCTTGTGTTAAAACAGTAGGCGTAATGGGCGACCACAGAACATACGAGCATTTGGTGGCTATCAGAGCCGTAACCACCGATGACTTTATGACTGCCGATTGGGCAAAAATCCCATACGACATTTTAGCAAAGGTGTCTAACAGAATTACAAACGAGGTTGAGCATGTTAATCGTGTTGTTTACGACATCACTTCAAAGCCACCCGGAACGGTGGAATGGCTCTGATAATGATTATTTGCAGCTACAAGATAAACTTGTAGTTGCATTTTTTTATGGTAACTGATATGATATAGGTGTAATATTTTTATGATAGAGAGGGTAATAATTATGGAAAATAATGTTCGTCCGGAGTCTATGGCAAGGATAAACAATCAAGAGCTTGCAGATGCTTTTATTGAGCAGCAGGTTGCAGAAATTCAGCAGCAGGTTGGCGATAAAAAGGTGTTGCTTGCACTTTCAGGTGGTGTTGATTCATCTGTTGTGGCAGCGCTTCTTATCAAAGCAATCGGTCAGCAGCTTGTTTGTGTTCATGTTAATCACGGTCTGCTTCGTAAGGGTGAGCCTGAGCAGGTTGTGGAGGTTTTCCGTAACCAAATGAATGCAAATTTGATTTATGTTGACGCAGTTGACAGGTTTTTAGATAAGCTTGCAGGCGTTGAAGAGCCTGAGAAAAAGCGTAAAATCATCGGCGCAGAGTTTATCCGTGTGTTCGAGGAGGAGGCAAGAAAGCAGGAGGGTATCGAATTTCTTGCACAAGGTACAATTTATCCCGATATTATCGAGAGTGACGGAGTAAAGGCTCACCACAATGTTGGTGGTCTTCCTGAGGATTTACAATTTGAGCTTGTGGAGCCTCTTAAATTTCTCTATAAGGACGAGGTTAGAGTTGTCGGTAAGGCATTAGGCTTGCCTGACGGTATGGTTTATCGTCAGCCGTTCCCCGGTCCCGGTCTTGGCGTAAGGTGCCTGGGTGCTATCACAAGAGATAGACTTGAGTGTGTTCGTGAGTCAGATGCAATTCTTCGTGAGGAGTTTGCGAAAAACGGACTTGAGGGTAAGGTTTGGCAGTATTTCACAGCAGTGCCTGATTTTAAATCAGTTGGCGTAAAGAACGGCAACCGTACATACGCATATCCTGTAATTATCCGTGCAGTCAACACCGTGGATGCAATGACTGCAACAGTGGAGGAAATTCCATACGACCTCCTTAACCATATCACAAACCGTATCACAACAGAGGTTGAGGGCGTAAACCGTGTCCTCTACGACCTCACCCCCAAGCCCTCCGGCACAATCGAGTGGGAAT
>CAMFYM010000086.1 GCA_946002045.1 uncultured Clostridia bacterium
TGTTTTTGCAACATAAACCTCCTGCATAGTATAAGGGTCAAGGCCGGTATAAAACATACAAGTAGAAATTGTTCCCGGTGTAGGATAAAAATCCTGTACCTGCTCCGGTCTTATGTGATGCTTTTTAAGGAATAAAGCTAACTCAATAGCATCTTCAAGTGTAGATCCGGGGTGTGATGACATAAGATATGGCACAAGGTACTGCTCCTTGTTAACCTGTCCTGTGTACTTAAAATACCGTCTTGAAAATTCAATATAGCTTTCAATATGAGGCTTACCCATTTTATCAAGAACTGCAGCAGAGCAATGCTCAGGTGCAACCTTAAGTTGACCGGACACGTGATGTTCAACAAGCTCTCTAAAAAAAGTGTCGTCTTTGTCCTCAAGCAAGTAATCATACCTAATACCACTACGAATAAACACCTTTTTAACGCCGTTAATATTACGAACGCTCCTTAAAATATCAAGATACTCGCTGTGGTCAACATATATATTTGGACAGACTTTAGGAGCCAAGCATTTCTTGCCTTTACATAAGCCATGTTCTTTTTGAAGCTCACAGGATGGCTGTCTAAAGTTAGCAGTAGGTCCACCAATATCGTGAATGTATCCCTTAAAGTTAGGCATATGAGTAAGCTTTTCAGCCTCTGTCATAATACTTTTCTTTGAACGAGTAGTAATATATCTACCCTGATGAAAGGCAATAGAACAAAAATTACAGGCGCCAAAGCAACCCCTGTTATGAGTGATGGAAAACTCAACCTCTTTAATGCCGGGAACGCCACCCACACTCTCGTATGTAGGATGATAAGCTCTCATATAGGGTAATGAATAAACCCAGTCAAGCTCCTCTTGATTTAAGGGCGGCATTGGTGGATTTTGAACTACCATTATTTTGCCGTGCTTTTGTTTAATTAACCTACCTCTTATATGGTCCTGCTCATCCTGTTGAATTTTACAGGATTTGGCATATTCCCTTTTATTGTTGCAAACATTATCGTATGAGGGACACTCAACGCCTTCAAAGGGTGTTTCTGTAGTAGGACAGGCATAACAAGTACCGAGAATATCTCTCATATCACTAATGCTTTCGCCCTTATTTAATCTGTCTGCAATTTCTATTGTTTGTTTTTCTCCCATACCGAAGGATAGCAAATCTGCTCTTGAGTCAATGAGAATACTTGGCCTAATCCCATCATCCCAGTAGTCGTAATGAGCAAATCTTCTAAGAGACGCTTCAAGCCCACCGATAATAACAGGGCTGTCAGGATAAATGCTTTTAATAATATTTGAGTAAACAATCACAGCCCTGTCAGGTCTTTTGCCTGCTACTCCACCTGCAGTATAAGCATCATCGTGGCGCAGCCTTTTAGCAGCAGTATAGTGAGCAACCATAGAGTCAATGTTACCACTTGTAACAAAAAAACCTAATCTCGGCTTACCAAAGCGAGTAAAATCATCGGTAGATTTCCAATCAGGCTGACTTAAAACAGCAACCTTGTAGCCCTTATCTTCAAGCACTCTTGTGATTATAGATGCACCAAAGGACGGATGGTCAACATAGCTGTCACCTGTGACATAAACAAAGTCAACAGTGTCCCACCCTCTGTCTGCCATATCCTGTTTGCTGATTGGGAGAAAATCCTTCATTACTCTTCCTCTAAATCTTTTTCAATAATTTCAAATTCAGACACTTCATCCTGCAAATTCTCGTCAAAGGACATTTGTACTGTGTTATCGGCAGTAAATTCACCGTTAGATGAATATGCCTGCATCTCAAGCCACTGCTGACGGGTAACTAAAATTTCACGAGGCTTTGCACCATTAGCAGGTCCGATAATTCCCTTCTCTTGCAGCTGATCTATAATCTTTGCGCCACGAGCGTATCCAACAGATAGCTTTCGCTGTAAGAAAGATGTAGATGCCTGTCCTGTTTCAAGTACAACATCAACAGCCTTTTCAAACAAAGCATCAAGCTGTTCACCGTCACCGTCATCCTCAAAGGGTGATGATTTTTTATCCTGTACTGCCTTTGCCTCAATTTCCTTGGCAATATTTTCATCATACTGGCTTTCGCCTTGATTTTTAACAAAGTCGCAGAGATTCTCTACCTCCTCATCGGAAATAAAACAACCCTGAACACGAATAGGCTTTGATGCACCTATTGGTGAATAAAGCATATCACCGTGACCTAAAAGCTTTTCAGCACCGGCAGAATCAAGAATAGTTCTTGAGTCAATCTGTGAAGAAACCGTAAGAGCAATTCTTGATGAAATGTTTGCCTTAATAAGTCCTGTAATAACATCAACAGACGGACGCTGTGTAGCAATTACAAGGTGCATACCAACGGCACGAGCCATTTGCGCAAGACGACAAACGGAATCCTCAACCTCTTTTGGAGCAGCCATCATCAAATCTGCAAATTCGTCAATGAAAATACATATTTTTGGCATTGGCTCCATATCATCATGCTTTTTTACATATTTATTGTAGCCCTCAATATCACGGACTCCGACCTGTGACAATCTTTGATAACGCTGAAGCATTTCGGAAACTGCCCAGCCTAACGCACCTGCTGCTTTTCTTGGGTCTGTAACAACTGGAACAAGAAGGTGAGGTATCCCTGCATACTTTGAAAATTCAACCTGCTTTGGGTCAATCATTAGAAATTTCACCTCATCAGGCTTAGCTCTATATAAAATAGAGGTAATAATTGAGTTCATACATACGGATTTACCTGAACCGGTGGTACCTGCAACAAGCAGGTGTGGCATTTTAGAAATATCACAATAAACGCACTTGCCTGCAATGTCCTTACCAATACCTGCAGAAAGCTTGGAGCTTTGTTGATAAAATTCCGGCGTGTCTATGAGTTCTCTCATAGTTACCATATTTTTAACATTATTAGGAACCTCAATACCAACTGCTGCCTTGCCGGGTATAGGAGCCTCTATACGAACATGAGTAGCAGCAAGATTAAGTGCAATATCATCAGCAAGATTTGTAATTTTTGAAATACGAATGCCAGCTGCCGGCTTAAGCTCATATCTTGTTACAGTAGGTCCTCGGGAAATATCTGTAATTGTTGCATCAACATTAAAGGAATTAAGTGTTTCAATAAGCATTTGAGCATTCTGCTTTAATTCACCACTAACATCCTTAATGGACTTTTTAGCAGAGGATTTGAGTAGCTCAACAGACGGGAGCTTATAGTCATTAACAGATGCCTCCATAGATTCCTTCGATACCTTAAATTCTTCAATTTTAGGCTCATCCTTTTTGGCTTCGGATGCATCTTTAACGATTTCGTCTATTGATTTATCTTTTTCAGTATTCTTTGCTTTATTAAGTCGCTCCTCTTTATTTCTCCTGGTAGCAGCGTTGATTTCATCAATAATATCTCTTGGAACAGATTGGGCGTCCTCTTCCATTGATTTTTTGCCTTTTCTTTTTTTAGGCTTGTTATCAGCCTCGTCTGACGGAGGGTCAATATCAAGAGGAACATCTATATTTTCCTTACTCATTTTGCGCTTTTCAATATGGTCGGAAATGACAGGTGCAACCTTTTTATATGTTTCTGTTGCAGGCTTTGCAGCACCCTTAATGAACTGAATAACAGTAATTCCTGTTAAAAGCATAAAATCAACTAAAAACAAAACTACTGTTAAAACAATAGCAGGTGCCTTACCCATTGATAGCAGCAACCATCCTAATACAGCACCTATAAAACCACCGTTAAATTCAAATGGAGCATTTTTATAGCAATCAACAATAACATCCTTGAATACCTCTCCTGTACTGTGAGTAACAACATGAATAAAGGAGGAAACAAGTAAAATCATAATAACTGTTTCTACTGATTTAGCTACAAATCTTGACGGCTTTGTTTTATTAAATGAATAAAACAACATTACAACAACAGATATGAGTGGAAAAACACAGGCACCGAATATGCCAAAAACACCCACATAAAAATTGTGCAGATTATTCCATATACCGTCGCCACTGATTACAGCAATACAAAAGAAAATAACCGAAAGAGCAAAAATCACAATACCTGCAATTCTTGTTTTGTCTTCATTGTTTGTTTCCTTAACAGATTTAGTATTGCTATTTACTTTTTTAGTAGAGCCTTTTTTAGCTTTAGTTTTTTTATTAGCCATATGTACCTCTTATTTTGTAATTATTTCAAATATGCCGATAATGAAACAAATTATGCCTATTGCAATATCATACCAGGCGAAATATTTTAATGCATTGTTTTTGATTATGTAAAGTAAAAGCTTAACTGCAAAAAATGAAACTACGGCAGATATTACAAGACCGATTATTGCCGAAATAATGCTAATCTTTGTTACGCCAACACATATTTCAACAATACCACCGATAAGTAATGACATTGATGTGATAATCATAGCATACCTAATTGCATATTTGTCATTAAGACCAACAATAATGCATATGCAAAAAACGCCTGCAATAAGTGAGCATCCGGCAGTTGGCAGTGCTAAAAATGCAACTATTCCGATGATAACAGATTGTAATATCCAAGGTATCTTTTTACTGCTCTTGCCAATCATATTAACAGTACATATAATCATTACACCGGTTAAAGTAAAGCAAATGCCCTCACCCAGCAGACTTCCGTTATAGGACATTCTGTGAAATGCAGAAAACAAGCTGCCGTGCTTACCGATAGGTATTGCATATAAAATCATAGGCACAAAGGATATAATTGTCATATACATAAATTTCCTTTGCGATGATATGCTTTTTAAGTCAAGTCTTTTATGAAATAAATCATTCCAGCCTATAAAGAAATTTTTGCCAAGCTTTAAAAATAATCTGTAAAAGGCAATTATTATTCCCACTGCAATTCCAATATGTATAACTCCGGTTAACTGTGAACAGGAGTTAGTTAATCTATTGGAAAAATCGTGAAATATAGCGCTGTGACCACTTTCAGATATGGGAAGTATTCTTGTTATTGCCTGTCCTATGGCTTGGAATATTGAAGTTAAAATCCACATAATTTTTACCTCCAAAAAGAGCTGAATTGTCAATATAATATCCGGTTCTGATATAAACATAGGGATTGCTTGAGCGATAGTTACCGGAGCAGGAAGATGATTTATAAAATATATCATCAATGGAAATAATTGAATAAATCATTGCTCCTTCTCCTCAATAACATTATTAAGAAAATCAAGAGCATCACTCAGTCCTCCAAGGCAGTCAATAAGACCCGTTTCAACTGCTCCCTCACCGTCAAGAACTGTACCCACATCCATAACAAGCTCCCCTGTTTTCATCATAAGCCTTCTGAAATCATCAGAGGAAATGCGTGAATTATTTGCTACAAAATTAACTATTCTGTCCTGCATTTTTTCAAAATAAGATAATGTTTGAGGAACGCCTAAAACTAATCCATTCATTCTAACAGGATGAACAGTCATTGTTGCACTGGGAACGATAAAGCTACGCTTACAGCTAACAGCAAGGGGCACGCCTATTGAGTGTCCACCACCAAGAACTAATGAAGCAGTAGGAGTTTTCATAGTCGATAGGAGCTCAGCGATTGCAAGTCCTGCCTCAACATCACCACCAACGGTGTTAAGAATAATTAACAGACCTTCTATTTCCTTACTTTCCTCAATAGCTACAAGCTGTGGTATGACATGCTCGTATTTGGTGGTTTTATTTTGGCTGGGCAAAATATAATGCCCCTCAATTTGCCCAATTATTGTTAGGCAATGAATAAAATGACCGTCCTTTGAAACGGTTATTGAGCCGGTTTCAAAATCCGATGTGCTTTCAACCTGTGGAGAGGTAGAAGATTCATCATTTTCACTTGTTTCATTTGCGTTTGATTTATTCAATTTTTCTGTTGTTGAAGACATAAATAACACCTCACATATTATCTATGTCCAAATTCACACAACATATCAAGTTATTTTACCACAAATTCATATT
>CAMFYM010000087.1 GCA_946002045.1 uncultured Clostridia bacterium
AGCCTTCGTCGGCAGCGTCAGATGTGTATAAGAGACAGATTTTATGTTGTTATAAAATATCATTTTAGAGAGGTAAATACAATGGACGCTTTAAACAAAAAAACTATTGAAGACATTGATGTAAAAGGCAAAAGAGTTCTTGCTCGTTGCGATTTTAATGTGCCACTTAAGGATGGCGAAATCACAAACGATAAAAGAATTGTTGCTGCTCTTCCAACAATCAAATATCTTATGGAAAACGGTGCAAAGGTTATCCTTTGCTCACACCTTGGCAGACCTAAGGGAGAATACAAGCCTGAGTTTAGCCTTGCTCCTGTTGCAAAAAGACTTTCAGAGTATCTTGGCGTAGAGGTTAAGCTTGCAGAGGACGAAACAGTTGTAGGCGATAATGCAAAGGCTATGGCTGCTGCTCTTAACGACGGAGAGGTTATGCTTCTTGAAAATGTTCGTTACAGAAAGGAAGAAACAAAGAACGAAGAAAACTTCACAAAGGAGCTTGCTTCACTTGCAGATATTTTTGTTAACGACGCATTCGGTACAGCACACAGAGCTCACTGCTCAACAACAGGTGTTGCATCTTATCTTCCTGCTGTTTGTGGCTACCTTATTCAAAAGGAAATCAAGTTTATGGGTGGTGCTCTTGCTAATCCGAAAAGACCTCTTGTTGCAATCCTTGGTGGTGCAAAGGTTTCCGACAAAATCGGCGTAATTGCAAACCTTATTGAAAAGTGCGATACAATCATCATCGGTGGTGGTATGGCTTACACATTTATGAAGTATCTTGGTCACAGCATTGGTGATTCTCTCCTTGAGGCTGATTGGGTTGAAAAGGCAGGAGAAATGATGCAGACTGCTAAAGAAAAGGGTGTTAACTTCCTTATCCCTGTTGATAACAAGGTTGGTAAGGAGTATGACGAAAACACAGAATTTATGGTAGTTAACAGCGACGAAATCCCTGACGGTTGGATGGGTCTTGACATCGGTCCAAGGACAGAGGCTTTGTTTGCTGATGCTATCAAGGGTGCAGGCACAGTTATTTGGAACGGTCCTATGGGTGTTTCCGAGTGGGATAACTTTGCTTCAGGTACAATTACAGTAGCAAAGGCTGTTGCAGAATCAGGTGCTATCTCTGTTATCGGTGGTGGCGATTCAGTTGCTGCTGTTACAAAGCTTGGCTTTGCCGACAAGATGAGCCATATCTCAACAGGTGGTGGCGCATCACTTGAATTCCTTGAGGGCAAGGACCTTCCGGGTATTTGCGCTCTTGAGGATAAGGAATAAAATTTTTTAAAGAGGTATATGATATGAACAAGAATCTTAGAAAAGCAGTTATCGCAGGTAACTGGAAGATGAATAAAACTCCTGCTCAGACAACTGCTCTTATTAACGAAATGAAGCCACTTGTTGCAGGTGCAGATTGCGATGTTGTACTTTGCGTACCGTTTGTTGATATTCCTGCTGCTGTTGAGGCTGCAAAGGGCTCAAACATTAAAATCGGTGCAGAGAATGTTCACTTCAAGGATAACGGTGCATACACAGGCGAGGTTGCTGCAGATATGCTTGTTGAGCTTGGTGTAGAATATGTAGTTGTCGGCCATAGCGAAAGAAGAACTTATTTTGGCGAAACAGACCAAACAGTTAACCTTCGTACTCTCAAGGCTCTTGAAAAGGGTCTTAAGCCAATCGTTTGCGTTGGTGAAACACTTGAGCAAAGAGAGCTTGGCTATACAGAAACTCTTTTGAAGTATCAGACAAAAATGGCTCTTACAAATGTAACTGCCGATCAGCTTAAGAATGTTATCATTGCTTATGAGCCTGTATGGGCAATCGGCACAGGCGTTACAGCAACTGCTGACCAGGCTGACGAGGGTAACGGCTTTGTTCGTGCTGCTATTGCAGAGGCTTATGGCGAGGATGCAGCGCAGGGTGTAACAATTCAGTACGGCGGCTCAATGAATGCAAAAAATGCAGATGAGCTTGTTGCAAAGGTAAATGTTGACGGTGGACTCATCGGTGGCGCTTCCCTTAAGGCAGAGGACTTTTCAGTTATTGTTAAGGCTGCAAGCAAATAATTATTGGTGGGTGGGGGATTCCCACCCACTTGAACTATAAAACATTATGGAGGATTGTAGTATGAAAAAGCCGGTTGTGCTTTGTATTATGGATGGTTTTGGCAAAAATTCATCTGAATACGGTAACGCAGTTGCTGCTGCTAATAAAGTAAATCTTGACAAAATTATGGCAGAAAATCCATATACCTACATCGGTGCATCAGGTTTGGATGTTGGCTTGCCGGACGGTCAAATGGGTAATTCAGAGGTAGGACATACAAATATCGGTGCCGGTAGAATTGTTTATCAGGAGCTTACAAGAATTACAAAATCAATTACAGACGGCGACTTTTTTGATAATGAAGCAATAAAGACTGCTATTCAAAATGCTATTGACAAGGGCACATCTCTTCACCTTATGGGTCTTATGAGTGACGGTGGTGTTCACTCACATAATTCTCATATTTGGGCAATAGTTGAATTTGCAAAAAGAATGGGTCTTGACAGAGTTTATCTTCACTGCATTATGGACGGCCGTGATGTGCCACCCACAAGTGGTAAGGATTTTGTGGCAGAAGCTCAGGACAAGCTTAAGGAAATCGGTATAGGTAAAATTGCCACTGTTGTGGGCAGATACTACGCTATGGACAGAGATAATAACTGGGATAGAGTTAAAAAGGCATACGATGCTCTTGTGTTTGGTAAGGGCATTATGACATCAGACCCTGTTAAGGCTATCGAGGAGTCTTACGAAAGAGTTGACGCTGACGGTAAGAATATTACCGATGAATTTATTGAGCCTACCGTTTGCCTTGAAAATGAGGGTAGAATAAGTGCTAATGACAGTGTTGTATTCTTTAACTTCCGTCCTGACAGAGCAAGAGAAATTACAAGAACATTTGTTGATGACCAGTTCAAGGGCTTTGACCGTGACCGTTTCCCAGTAACATATGTTTGTATGACACAGTACGACGCAACAATGCCTAATGTGCTTGTTGCCTTTAAGCCACAGAGCCTTACTAATACCCTTGGTGAATATTTAGCAAAGAACAATATGACCCAGCTTCGTATTGCCGAAACAGAGAAATATGCTCATGTAACATTTTTCTTTAACGGTGGTGTTGAGGCTGTTAACGAGGGTGAGGACAGAATACTTATTCCCTCACCAAAGGTTGCAACATATGACCTTAAGCCTGAAATGAGTGCTTATGAGGTTTCTGAAAAGCTCGACGAGGCTGTTCTTTCAGGCAAATATGATGTTGTTATTGTAAACTTTGCTAACTGCGATATGGTTGGTCATACAGGTATTTTCAGTGCTGCTGTTGAGGCTGTTGAGGCTGTTGATAAATGCGTAGGCTCGCTTTATGAAGCTGTTAAGAAAATGGGTGGTTGTCTGTTTATTACAGCTGACCACGGTAACGCAGATTGTATGATGGAGGCTGACGGTTCACCGTTTACTGCTCACACAACAAATCCTGTGCCTTTCATTGCAGCCAACTGTGGCGAGGGTGTTGAGCTTTGCGAGGGTGGAAGACTTTGTGATATTGCACCAACAATGCTTAAGATGCTTGACCTTCCACAACCTGAGGAAATGACAGGCAAATCACTTATTAAATAATTAGATATACAAAAAACAGGCAGTCCGTTTTTGGACTGCCTGTTTTTTATGCCATTTGTTTTACTTTACCCAAACCTTCATGGTTTTGCTCCAGGAGCAATATGTTCTCTTGGAATTTTTAATTATATAAGGTCTAACCTTAACATAATAATATCTTTTGCTTTGAGCCGTTTTTATGGTGGCAGAAGTGTTTGCCATACCCTTAATATCAACTGTTAGGAAGTTGCTTGAAAAATTACTTGTGGTGGACCACATAACCTGATAGCCTGTGGCAGAGAAGTACGCCTTGTTCCATTTAACGCTAATTCGTTTTGTGCTGTTTGATGCTATGGTTGAAATGGTTACCATATTGTACTTTGTCTTGCCTGTTACGGTATTTGATACATAGCTTGAAAATGTCTTGCCACTGTTTGTGTAATAGGCATAAACTCTAAATTTGTATGATGTATTGTTTTTTAGGTTTGTTACCTTTGCTGTTGTGGTTGCAACACCCTTTACAGTAAGCTTTAATTCGTATTTGCCGTTAGAGGCGTTATACATATACACCTTGTATCCTGTGGCTCTTGGAGCCCTATCCCAGGCCAAATATACCGAATTGTTATTCGTACCTGTAACACGAAGATTTTTAACAGCATTTGCTCTTGTACCAAACTTAAATGTACTGCTGTATGGTGAATATATTGTGCCACTGTAATCCTTATAATAAGCCCTTACTCTAAATGTATATACCTGAAAGCTGCTCAATCCACTTACAGTAGCCTTGTTTTCTTTAACAGTTGCATACTTAACATATTTACCGTCAGTGTATTTTTCAACAACATATCCTGTTGCATTTGCTACTCGATTCCAGCTTAGATAAATATTTTTAGTATCGCTTGTTGCTTTTATACCTGTAACTGCTGAAAGCTCAGGTGCCTTGCTTGTTTCATTAGGCATATTCTTGAATACAGGAATAGAAAATGTTTTTGTCATTTTAAGTATTCCTGCCTTGTTGTAGGCATTATATGTTGTTTTTGATTCAGCATATGCTGCCTCAACATTAGCCATATATTCGTGAGAATAGAGAGTATCAGATGCAGGATTAACATTAAATTTCTGCAAATAGCCGGTGAATTGAGTTTTATAGTTATTTGATATAAATTTAGCACCGTTGTAAATTGATAGGTAAGGGTTAGTCCAGGGCCTACCGTAATTAGCCTTTGAAACAAGGTCACTTCTTATATACCCCTTGTAATCCTTGCCGTTATACTTAACCTTAACCTGATACCACTTATATCCGTCAGGCTGCTTTGCAGTAGTATTTACAACTTTAACATTAGTGTTTCGGTTTAGCAACGCAAGCTGCTTGCTTGTTGTGGTATTAGGCTGATTTCTCAAATAACAGCTGCAGTTTGTGTAGTATTGAGTTGACGCCCACTTAAGACCGTCTGTTGCACCTGTATATGCACCGATATTGTAGTAGTTATAAATACCGGGATATGTGCTGTTGGTACCACTTGCACCACCTGCTGTGGGCTTTGCACCACCAACCTCCTGCCTTATTTTTGATGCAAGGTAATAGGCGCTCATACCACTGTCGTTAGCAGCCTTAATTATCGCATCTGAATATTTCATTGTTCTGTTATATGTTGCTGTTTTGCCGGACGCTGTTTTGTATGTAATAAGTGAATTATACATCCAGGTGCCGTTAAGTATTGACTCAACACCGTTTTTTGTTTGTGTTCCGTCATAGGCAGTTGACTCAAATTGAAAAATACCTTGCTCTGTTAGGAAATTTCTTGGGTCCATATAGTATTCAACTGCTTCCTTAGAGGCAGATACCCAGTTGCTTGCCTCCTGAACAACATAGCTACCGTTCTTTTTACAGCTTGAACAGCTGCAATACATATTTTTCGGAGTAGAGGACAGCTTTTGAATCAGCTGATTTGAATGCTTTTTCCTCTCGCCGTTAACAGCAGTATTAAAATCAAGATTAGTTACTAATGGCTTAAAAATCCAGTTAGGATACTTTTCGTGAAGCTTAACAAGTGGCTCTATGTATGTGGAGGGGAATCCACTGTTTTTTAGCGTTGTTGCGTAATCTGCTGCCTGAGCCTTAACGCTACTCATTGATATTACTGTAAAGGAGCTAATAGCAACAGTAGCAGAAAGAATTACTGATAATAGCTTTTTCATACGGTAATCCTCCTTACGATTTTATACAAATAATTATAACATTTTGTACTGTCTCTTATACACATCTGACGCTGCCGACGA
>CAMFYM010000088.1 GCA_946002045.1 uncultured Clostridia bacterium
CCTGCTTTATCCCACTCACCTTTAACGCCCATTGCGTCACAGCCCATAGTAAAATGAAATTGTGCAATACCCAAATCAATGCTTTTGTCTGAATAAGGCTGATCAACATAGCCACGCATCTCACCGTTTTCGTACCTAAAATGAACAGGCCTGCTGTTTGTGCTTGAGGGCGCCTTTTCCACCAAGGTCATTGCATACTCAAAATACTCAGGCAGCTTTTTATCGCACACCTCTATCATTTTTTGATAAGGCTTGCTGTTTTTGTGAGTAACATTGTGCATTATTTTTTCCTTTGGGCTTAGCTTGCTTTTAACATTACCGATAACCAATAAGCCGTAAAGCCTTAATCCTTCAGGCAAATCAATCAACGACAGCGCCTTGTTCTCGTCATAGGTGCCTGTTACCCAACAGGTGCCCAAGCCGTGATATGTGCACTGCAAGGCAATGGACTCACCAAAATAGCCAAGCTTAATTCTTGTTATCTCCGAATCGTCGCCACAAAGAGCAATGGCAGAAAATCTGCCACCAAACACAACAAATGCAGATGACGCTTCCTGAATAAACTGCAAATGCATATCTGCCTTTTTGTTAACAATATCCACTAAATCCTGAATAACCTGCATTGTTGCGCTGTCAAGAGGGCGTGACTGATAGGACCTTCTTGACTGACGCATATCTATTGCTTTTATATATTCCTGTGTTGTCATATTTCATCATCCTACAAATATTATAGCTTGATTATACCATATTCAAATATCAAACTCAACATTGTAATTTTTTATCCACACATATATTTGATAAATGTATGCAAGCACCTGTGGCACCTGCATAAGCTGACCGTACCATGGCTCCGTCATAGAATTCGGATTTTTCATCATCAGCCTTACTGCATCAGCATTAAGCATATGGGATAGTGGGGTATCCTTATCATCTAACGCCTGATTAACAAGCTCACACACGCAGTTAAAATAAATCGGATTGTGGGTTTTAGGATAAGGACTTTTCTTTCTCCAAGCGATGTCATAGGGCAAATCATTTTCAAACGCCTTGCGCAAAATTCCCTTTTCTCTGCCCTCATACGCCTTAATGCTCCAAGGCATATTATAGGCATACTCCACCAGCCGATAGTCACAAAACGGCACACGAACCTCCAGCGATGACTCCATACTCATAACATCCTTTCGTGCAAGGAGTGTTTGCATAAACCAATTAAGATTTAGCACAAACATCTCTCTCATCCGTCTTTCCTCTGCCGTGTCTGTGTCAAGATAGGATGTCTGCTTCACCGTCATTTCATAGGCATTTCTTACATATTCCTCGCCCTTTGGCAAAAATCCGTCACGCAGAATATTGCGCCTTGCGCCCTGTGACCTTGCCCATGGGAAGCAATCCTCAAACAGTATTTCCTTTCTGTGATACCAAGGGTAGCCACCAAAAATCTCGTCGGCACACTCGCCTGAAAGACAAACGGTATGACCCTTTTTAACCTGCCTGCAAAACAGCAAAAGGGACGAATCAACATCTGCAAAGCCGGGAACACATCTTGCTATTACAGATTCTTCCAGCGCATCTGCAACATCTGCGTTATCAAGAACAATATTGTGATGATTTGAGCCTATATAATCTGCCATTATTCCGATATAATCCGAGTCCTTGTTAGGCTGGAACAGGCTTTTTTTGAAATAAATATCATTGTCAACATAATCAACGGAATAGGTGTCAAGCTGCTTGCCCTTTTGCCTGTAATAATCACCGGCAATATTGGAAATAATTGACGAATCAAGACCACCACTTAAAAATGTGGCAAGAGGAACATCACTCACTAACTGACGCTCAATAGAGTCCTTAACCAAATAATGAGTATGCTCTATTGCATCAATAACACTCTCCCTGCTTTCACAGGCAGTTAATTTCCAATAGCAATTCTGCTTTATTTTTCCGTTTTTATATATCAAATAATGAGCAGGCAGCAGCTCGTCAATATCCCTGAAAATGCCGTTGCCAAGGGTTTTTGCAGGACCAAGCATGAATATTTCATTTAGTCCTGCTTCGTCAACAACAGGCTTAATTTGAGGAATACACAACAGACTGTTTATCCTGCTGGCAAAGGCAAAGGTATCACCGATTTTAGAATAATAGCAGGGCTTAACCCCAATTCTGTCACGGGCAAGAAACAGGCAATCCTCCACCTCGTCATAAACGGCATAGGCAAAAATTCCGTTAAGCTTTTTTACGCTTTCCTCCTGCCACCTGTCATATGCCTTTAGTACTACCTCAGTGTCACAATGACTGTCAAAGGTGTAGCCAAGGGAGATAAGCTCATCTCTTACCTCCTTTGTGTTATATATCTCACCGTTATACACAATAATATACTTGCCAAATCGCATTGGCTGACTTCCCTTTTCAACATCTATTACAGCAAGCCTGCGATGAATAAGTGCAGCTGTGGGAGTCACATACTCTCCACTACTGTCGGGTCCACGCATTTTTAGTGTATTGCTGATATTCTTTATTAGATTTTTCTCATTTCTTAAATCTATGGACTTTGATAATATTCCTGCAATTCCACACATATAAATTCCCATAGCCTTTCCGGCTACAAATAGTTTATAAAAAATTCCTAACGCCTTATTGTAGCCGGATAAGGCGTATAATGGGAATTTAGTCATCTCAAAATTATGCCTTTGGCAAATTTTGAGGACAATACAATTGGATAGTGTGATTTTTCACACTATCACCTCTTATGTATTATATGCACCTTGCAGAAAGTGTTTAATCAACATATAAAAAAGGCGTGCCGACGCAAAATCGACACACCTTAAAATATTTTTTACAGTCTTTTTTTACCCTTTTTATAAACAGCAAGGATTTTTGGATTACTTTCCTTTAACACATTTTTGTCAAGGACGATAAAGTCTGCCCTTTCGCCCTCCTGCAAGACCTTGCAATGAGCGTGAGAAATATCGTAATAAACCATATCGTTAATCAGTGGAATAACACAAGCTCCGTTAAGGTCAACCACTCTTTCGCTATCATAGCAAATAGGTGTGTTGTAGCCTACATAAGCAATCTTCCTGCCGTTAACCACCATAACAGAGCAAATATCGCCATGGCTGTTAAGGGTAATAAAATCAGCATTTTTATATACGGTAATCATATCACTTACTTAATATCCTCTGCCAGCTTCTTAAGCTGCTCAATATTCTCCTGTGTTACACGGGTTTTTATTGTAACTGTGTCACCCACAAATGTGATGTTCTTCATTTGCTCAAATTCAGCCTTCATTGCTCTTGCAGCAGTGGGCGCCCATGAGCCGTTCTCAACAAAAGCAACCTTTCTGTTTTGGAAGGACTTGCTCTTAAGATGATGAATATAATCTGCCATTGGAGCAAAAACACCACCGTCGTAGCTTGATGCCATACAAAGAAGGGTGCTGTGTCTAAAGGAATCCTCAACACATTCTGCAATATCATCTCTTGAAATGTCGGCGATTGCAACCTTTGGGCAGCCTGCCTCCTCTAAAAATCCCTTCATCATTTCTGCTGCCTTGGCAGTATTACCGTGGATTGAAGCATAGGCAATGAAAACGCCCTCATCCTCCGGCTCATATGCTGACCAGGTGTTGTAAAGGTCAAGAACCTGTGGAATTGTGTCTGTAAGAATAGGGCCGTGAAGTGGGCAAATAGTGTTAATTTCAAGATTTGCTGCCTTTTTAAGCAAAGCCTGTACCTGTGCACCGTACTTGCCAACAATGTTGAAATAATATCTTCTTGCCTCACAGGACCAGCCCTCGTCTGCATCAATAGCACCAAACTTACCGAAGGCATCGGCAGAGAACAATACCTTTTCACTGCTCTCGTATGAAAGCATAACCTCAGGCCAGTGCACCATAGGAGCCATTATAAAGTTTAAGGTGTGACTGCCAAGCTCAAGAGCTTCTCCCTCTTTTTTATCAATAACTCTGCTCATATCAACATCTGCAAATTGTGGGAGCATCTGCTTTGCCTTTGCAGAGCAAACAATCTGCATTTCAGGATAAAGGGCACACACCTCATCAATAAGGGCACTATGGTCAGGCTCAAGATGCTGAACAACAAGATAATCAGGTGATTTGCCGTTAAGAACTGCCTTCAAATTTTCAAGCCACTTGTCTGCAACAACGGCATCTGCTGTGTCCATAACAGCAATTTTTTCATCAAGAATAACATATGAATTATATGACATACCGTTTGGAATAATATATTGACTTTCAAAAAGGTCAAGGTCATAAACGCTTGCGCCTATGTATTTAATACTATTTGAAATCTCAGTACTCATAAAAACTATCTCCTCCAAAATATTATAAAGACATAATAGCACAATCGTTTGTCATATGCAATGTTTTTATTGAAATCATTACTCACCAATGGTATAATTTTATTAGCATTAACAGAATATTCAGAGGTGAGCTTGTGGGACTTACAAAAAGGGATTCACTTTGTCTAAAAGGAATCAGTATTATAATAATGATGTTTCATCATCTTTATTGCTCAACAAACAGATTTGCAGATTACGATGTTAATTTTGAGCCGTTCACACAAAATCAAATCGTCAATTTGGCGTTGTACTTTAAAATTTGTGTTTCTATTTTTGTTTTTATTACAGGATACGGACTGTATAAATCTATCTGCAAGACGGAATTTAATAAAAACAGTATAACAAAATGGGGTGTTGACAGATATATAAAAACTCTTTCGGGCTTTTGGTTTATATACATAATCGCCTTTGTTGTAACAATGATTATTAACAAGTACCCTGTTGAGATATTTTTTGAAGGGTCAAGGCTTCGTGGGTTAACCTATATGGCGTTCGACTTTTTAGGGCTTGCTAATTTATTCTCAACGCCGACCCTGTGTGGTACATGGTGGTATATGAGTGCTGCCATTGTATTTATTTTTTGTGTGCCTTTGATATTCAAAATAAAAGAACGTGTCGGCTACCTTCCAATTATCGTTGTTGTTACTGCGCTGCCACGAGTATTAAAGGTTGGCTATCCGGGAACTGTTAATCTGTTCACCTTTATGCTTATTCTTATCTTTGGTATGATGTGTGCCGAATACAATACTTTTGAAAAAATATCCGAAATATTCAAAAAGAACAAGCTAATCTATGCTGTGTCAATAGTGGTGCTTACGGTAATTATTTTGGCTTCAATCAGACTGCTTTATGTTGTTAGCTATGAAAAGGCATGGGAGCTTCAGCTTAACTTTATTCCTATTTTGTTTATTATTCTTTGCAGATATACAGTTGTCAGAATACCTATTGTTAACAACGCCTTGGAATTTATCGGCAAGCATTCAATGACAATCTTTTTGACTCACACATTTATTAGGTATAATTATTTAACCGACCTGATTTATAATCAAAAAAGCTTTATTGTTTCATTTTTCCTGTTATTAGGCTTGGCAATAATTCTTGCAGTTGTTATCGATACATTTAAGTCCCTGATAAAATTCGACAAGCTGGTGGAAAAAGGAATAAGCACAATGAATAAAAAATTCTTTGATAAATAAATTTTTACAAAAAAACGGAGTGGCTTTCGTGCCACTCCGTTTGCTGTTTTTATTAACCGAAATATCTGTTAAGAAGACCCTCAAATGCCTTGCCGTGTCTTGCCTCGTCACGAGCCATTTCGTGTACTGTGTCGTGAATAGCATCAAGACCCTGCTCCTTAGCCATTTTTGCAAGTGCAGTTTTGCCTGCTGTTGCGCCGTTCTCTGCTGCAACTCTCATTTCAAGATTCTTCTTTGTTGAATCTGTAACTACCTCGCCGAGAAGCTCTGCAAACTTTGCTGCATGCTCTGCTTCCTCGTAAGCAGCCTTTTCCC
>CAMFYM010000089.1 GCA_946002045.1 uncultured Clostridia bacterium
TCATTAGCCTTAAGCCTGCTATGGAGTGGAGGGCAAGAATAAGTCATATTAAGACCCTGCCTGCCGGCAGAGAAATATCCTACGGTGGCACATACATAACTACAAGGGATACCGTTGTTGCAACAATCCCTGTTGGATATGCCGACGGTTACCCCCGTTGTCTGTCAAACAAGGGCAGAGTTATTGTTAACGGGCAGCTTGCCAATATTATCGGCAGAGTTTGTATGGACCAATTTATGATTGATATTACAGATATTCCTAATGTTAAAATCGGCGACACCGTAACCCTTGTAGGCAAGGACGGTGACACTCTGTTAACTATGGAGGAGGTATCAGAGCAAGCCCACTCCTTTAACTACGAGCTGCCTTGCCGAATATCAAGACGAGTACCCAGAGTATATATAAAGGACGGCAATGAAATTAAAACAATCAGTCATATATAAATAGGCAAAAAAAGAGCTTGAGATTTTCTCAAGCTCTTTTTTTCGCTTAAAGTACCTGTGAAAGAAACAGCTTTGTTCTTTCGTTTTGAGGATTGGCGAATACCTCCTTAGGATTGCCCTCCTCAACAATGTAGCCACCGTCCATAAATATTACACGGTCGCAAACCTCTCTTGCAAAGCCCATTTCGTGTGTAACAATAACCATTGTCATACCCTGCTCTGCAAGCTCCTTCATTACATTGAGAACCTCGCCTACCATTTCAGGGTCAAGGGCAGATGTAGGCTCGTCAAAAAGCATAATATCAGGA
Organism: uncultured Clostridia bacterium; assembly: GCA_946002045.1. Lineage (GTDB taxonomy): Bacteria > Bacillota > Clostridia > Oscillospirales > Acutalibacteraceae > Eubacterium_R. Next base: position 752 of record CAMFYM010000089.1, read on the forward strand.
TTCATTGCCAATGCTCTTGCAATAGCAACACGCTGCTGCTGACCACCTGAAAGCTGAATCGGATAAGCGTCTGCCTTGTCCTCAAGACCAACTCTTTTTAAAAGCTCAATAGCCTTTTCCTCTGCTTCCTTCTTGGACATTTTTTTACACTCAACAGGTGCAAGGGCAATATTCTGCTTAACCGTCATATTAGGAAAAAGATTAAATTGCTGAAAAACCATACCGATATTTTCACGCACCTTGTTGATGTTAGTCTTTTTATCGGTAATATCATAGCCATCAATAATAACGGTGCCACCTGTTGGCTTTTCAAGCTTGTTAAGGCAACGAAGGAATGTGGATTTACCGGAGCCTGACGGACCGATAATGCAAACAACCTCGCCCTCTTGAATTTCTACATTTATATCCTTAAGAACCTCTAAATTCTTAAATGATTTTTTAAGATTTGTTACTTTAACTTTGTTTGTCATAGCTAAACTTCTTCTCCACCTGCTTTGAAATTATCATCAAAATTGAGATAACAACAAGATAAAATGCTGCCACAAGAATATATGTTGCAAAGAACTGATATGTTGAACCAACATATGTTTTTGCCTTATTAACAATTTCGCCAAGACCGATTACAGACAGAATTGATGTGTCCTTAACGGTGATGATAAACTGATTAACGATTGAAGGAATGGAAATCTTAAATGCCTGTGGCAAAACAACTCGCCTGAGAGTTTTTACCTGTGACATACCAAGGCTCCTGGCTGCTTCAGTCTGTCCGTGAGGTACAGCCTGAATACCACCTCTGAAAATTTCAGACATATAAGCGCCCACATTAAGCGACAGCGTTATAACACCGGCTTGGAAAGCAACTATTCTAAAGCCGGGAATAATAAGTTGAATTACCTGTGGCATTGCAAAGAACACAAGAAATGCCTGAACAAGCATAGGTGTGCCACGAATAATCCAAACATATACTGCTGCAATAGCCTTTAATATCTTTGATTTTGACATTCCCATAAGGCAGGCAAATAAGCCGATAACCATACCTATTAAAATTGATAAAACAGATATGCCTATTGTTAGCTTAATTCCGTCTAATAGCAAGGGAGCGCCCTGTTGAATAACTCTGCTGAAATCCATATATTTTACCTTTACAACTTGTAATAAATTAAATTATACCGGAGTGATTGACTCCGGCATAACACTAAAATTAAATACTAAATTTTAAATCAATAGCCGTACTTAGCAAGAATCTTCTCGTACTCGCCGTTAGCCTTAAGGTTTGCAAGACCCTTATTGAACATTTCAATAAGCTCAGGGCAATTACCCTTCTTAACTGCAAAGCCGTAGAATGCAGGATTAACAGGCTCGCCTACAATCTCAACATTAACTGCACCTGTCTTAATAGCATAAGCAATTACAGCGTAGTCCTCAAAGCAAGCAACATCAGCACCTGTTTCAACAGCCTGATACATTTGGTCTGAGCCTTCATAATAGTTAATCTTAAAGTCATATTTGTCTTTAATGCTTTCTGCATATTCAGCGCCCATTGTTGAAACCTTAACTGCCACTGACTTACCCTTAAGGTCATCAAGTGAAGCAACGCCCTTGCCCTTTGTTACAGCAAGAACCTGACCGTTTTCAAAATAACCGTCTGAGAAATCAAATGTGAGCTTTCTTTCGTCATTGATTGTCATACCTGCAATCATAGCGTCAGCCTGACCAGACTGAACAGCACCCATCGAAGCGTCAAAGCCCTCGTTGTGCATCTCATACTTAAAGCCCTGGTCCTCTGCAATAGCAGCAAGGAGGTCCATATCAAGACCGATGTATGTGTTAGTTTTTTCATCAAGATACTCAAACGGTGCAAAAGCGTTATCTGAATAAATGATATAAGTCTTTTCGTTTGAGTTGCCTTCTCCACCCTGCTTTGAGCATGCTGCAAATGAGAATGATACAACTGCGATTACAGCTGCAAGGCATAATGCAACTATTCTTTTTGTTTTCATAATTATACTCCTTCCGATAATTTATATAATGTATCTGTTCTATTATCTCATATTTTTGCATTTTTGTCAATATTTTAAGACAGGTATCTATTTATTATGAATTTTGGGCATAATTATCTTGTTGATTTTTTATGTCAGTTTATGTATAATATCAAGATAAGATAAACAATTACTCTAAAAAGGAGCGATATAAATGCTTGAGCTTAAGGACCTAACATTTGTCGTTGAGGAAAACGGCAGGGAAAAGGTCATTATAGATAACCTTAACTATTGTATTGAGGACAACAAATTTACTGTTATTACAGGGCCTAACGGTGGTGGTAAATCCACCCTTGCCAAGCTGATTGCAGGTATTGAAAAGCCTACATCAGGCAAAATTATTTATAACGGCACAGACATAACCGACCTTACTATTACCGAGAGGGCTGAATTAGGTATCAGTTACGCATTTCAGCAACCGGTGAGATTTAAAGGAATAAAGGTTATTGACCTTATTCGACTTGCTGCCGGTGAAAACCTTTCTGCTGCCGGTGCCTGTGAGTATTTATCAGAGGTTGGACTATGTGCCCGTGATTACATTAACCGTGATGTTGACGGCAGCCTTTCAGGTGGCGAGCTTAAAAGAATTGAGATTGCCGGTGTTCTTGCAAGAAGAACTCCCCTTTCCGTATTCGACGAGCCGGAGGCAGGAATTGACCTATGGAGCTTTCACAACTTAATCAAGGTTTTTGAGAAAATGCAGTCGAAAAAAGAGAATACTATTATTATCATTTCTCATCAAGAGCGTATTCTTAAAATCGCAGACGAGATTGTTGTGCTTGCAAACGGCAAGCTGCAATCAAGTGGTACAAGGGACGAAATGCTGTCACAGGTATTGGGCACAGCAGAGGGCTGTCGCTTTTATTCAAATAACGAGTAATAGATAAGAGGAAATAAAATGGACCAAATTCAAAAGACATTACTTGAGCAGGTGGCTGACCTGCACGATGTGCCCACCGGTGCATACAATATTCGCTCAAACGGCACAAGCGCAGGCAGGAATACTACTGCCAATATTGACATTGTAACAAAAACAGACAAGCCCGGTATTGACATCATTATCAAGCCTAATACAAAAAATGAAAGTGTGCATATTCCTGTAATAATCAGTGAAAGCGGACTTGAGGAGTGTGTATATAACGATTTTTATATCGGTGAAAATGCTGATGTTGTTATTATTGCAGGCTGTGGTATTCATAACTGTGGCGACCAGACATCAAAGCATGACGGTGTGCACGCATTTCATGTAGGCAAAAATGCAAAAATAAAATATGTTGAAAAGCATTATGGCAGTGGTGACGGCACAGGTGGCAGAATTATGAATCCACAGACCATTGTTGATATTGAGCAAGGTGGCTATCTTGAAATGGAGACTACCCAAATTAAAGGTATTGACTCCACAAAAAGATTTACAAGAGCAACTCTTGACAAGGATGCAAAAATTGTTATTACCGAAAAGCTGATGACCCACGGTAACCAATATGCCGAAACCACCTTTGAGGTTGATATGAACGGTGAAAATTCCAGTGCTAATGTTATCTCCCGTTCAGTTGCCAAGGATAATTCAAAGCAGGTTTTCCTTTCAAAAATCAACGGCAACAGCAAATGCACAGGTCACTCTGAATGTGACGCAATTATTATGGACAACGCAGTAATAAGCGCTATTCCCGAGATTACTGCCAACGACCTTGACGCAGCACTTATCCACGAGGCAGCCATCGGCAAGATTGCAGGCGAGCAAATCATCAAGCTTATGACCTTAGGCTTAACAGCAGAGGAAGCCGAGGAGCAAATCGTCAACGGATTTTTAAAATAATAACCTACAAAAAAAATAAGGCGTTGCAGTTAAAGTGCAACGCCTTATTTTTTCTCTTTATTGCCTTAGGTCGAAGGTTACGGTTTTTGATTCGCCTGCAAGGAGGTGGAGGGACTTTTCCTGCGTTGATTTGCCACAGGAAACCTTTATCGTTTGCTCAATATCCGAGGTGATAACGACGGTAACGCTGCCTGAGTCAACATCCCAGCAAAGGGAATCAACCGTTGCACGAGTGCGTGCTCTGATGCCTGTTATCGTTCCACTGTCAAAGCCTGTTGTAGGTAATGCAGGCAGCACCTCAATCTCACCTGTATTAGAATAAACAAGAGCTTCGTTAATAATGCCCAAATAACCTATTGCAAAATCGGTACAATAGCAGCTGCCTCTGTCATAATCGTGATTTGTCATTAAAGAATCATATCTGATTTTATGATTCATCAGCTTTGTTAAAGCATCTGTTAGGCTGTCACTATCCTTAAGCCTTGCTGCAATAAGACTACGGTGAACAAGGGCGTGTGAAGCCTCATTTTCGCTCTCTCTGTTTTCTATTGCCTGAATACAAGCATCCTTTAATCTATCGTTATTCTGCGTTTCAAACAATGGCCAGACGCCGTAAAGGTGGCTCAAATGCCTATGCTCGTTATTTTCCTCAAAGGAGGTGGTTGCCCATTCCTTTAACGCACCTGTTTCGTCATACAAATACGGTGGCAAATTTTCAATAATATCCTGCCATTTTGATGTATCTGCCGTGCTGTCAATGCTTTTCATAACATCAATAAGCATCTCAAGATTATTTCTGCAGGCAGAAATATCTATTGCACAGTTTGCATCGGAGGGACTTGGATAATTTGAGGGATTATTCTCCGGTGAATAGCTGGGCAAAATGCAATATTTTTCTCCGTCCTTTAATTCTGTTTTGCCCTTTTCGTAATGAATAGCACCGTCAATATCGGTATAGTATTCAGGACTTAACATCTGCTCCCAATAATTAGCAGACTTAATGAGTGTCGGCAGAAGAATATCCTCACGAAGCTTT
>CAMFYM010000090.1 GCA_946002045.1 uncultured Clostridia bacterium
CCACTTCTCGTTTCTGTTCGTTCAGGTGCAAGAGCATCTATGCCCGGTATGATGGACACAATCCTCAACCTTGGCTTGAACGAAGATGTTGTTAACGCTATTGCTGAAAAATCAGGCAATCCAAGATGGGCTTGGGACTGTTACAGAAGATTTATTCAAATGTATTCAGACGTAGTTATGGAAGTTGGTAAGAAGTATTTTGAAGAGCTTATCGACGAAATGAAGGAAGCTAAGGGCGTTACACTTGACGTTGAGCTTACAGCTGAAGACCTTAAGGAGCTTGCTTCTCAGTTCAAGGCAGAGTACAAGTCAAAGATTGGCGCTGATTTCCCAAGCGACCCTGTTGAACAGCTTATGGGTGCAGTTAAGGCTGTATTCCGTTCATGGGATAACCCTCGTGCTAATGTTTACCGTCGTGACAACGATATTCCTTATTCATGGGGTACTGCTGTTAATGTTCAGTCAATGGCATTCGGTAATATGGGCGACGATTGTGGTACAGGTGTTGCCTTCACTCGTGACCCTGCAACAGGTAAGAAGGGTCTTTTCGGCGAGTTCCTTACAAACGCACAGGGCGAGGACGTTGTAGCAGGTGTTCGTACTCCTATGCACATTTCAGAAATGGAGCAGAAGTTCCCAGAGGCTTTTGCTGAATTTACAAAGGTTTGTGAAACTCTTGAAAATCATTACAGAGATATGCAGGATATGGAATTTACTGTTGAGCACGGTAAGCTCTATATGCTCCAGACTCGTAACGGTAAGAGAACAGCACAGGCTGCTCTTCAAATCGCTTGTGATTTAGTTGACGAAGGTATGAGAACTCCACAGGAAGCTGTTGAGATGATTGACCCTCGTAACCTTGACACACTCCTTCACCCACAGTTTGACGCTGCTGAGCTTAAGAAGGCTACTCCTGCAGGCAAGGGTCTTGGTGCTTCTCCGGGTGCTGCTTGTGGTAAGGTTGTATTCACAGCAGACGACGCTGTTGAGTGGAATAACAGAGGCGAAAAGGTTGTACTTGTTCGTCTTGAAACATCACCTGAAGACATTACAGGTATGAAGGCTTCACAGGGTATCCTTACAGTTCGTGGTGGTATGACATCTCACGCAGCAGTAGTTGCTCGTGGTATGGGTACATGTTGCGTATCAGGCTGTGGCGATATTGCTATGGATGAAGAAAACAAGAAGTTCACACTTGCAGGTAAGGAATACCACGAGGGTGATTACATTTCAATCGACGGTTCAACAGGTAACATCTATGACGGTATTATCCCAACTGTTGACGCTACAATCGCAGGCACATTCGGCAGAATTATGGGTTGGGCTGACGAGTTCAGAACACTTAAGGTTCGCACAAATGCTGATACTCCTGCTGACGCAAAGAAGGCTCGTGAGCTTGGTGCTGAGGGTATCGGTCTTTGCCGTACAGAGCATATGTTCTTTGAAGAGGACAGAATTGCTGCATTCCGTGAAATGATTTGTGCAGACACAGTAGAGGAGAGAGAGGCTGCTCTTGATAAGATTCTTCCTTATCAGCAGAATGACTTTGAGGCTCTTTACGAGGCTCTTGAGGGCTGTCCTGTAACAATCCGTTTCCTTGACCCACCACTCCACGAGTTCGTTCCTACTGAGGAAGAGGACATCAAGAAGTTGGCTGACGCTCAGGGCAAGTCTGTTGAGGATATTAAGAACATCATCGCTTCACTTCACGAGTTTAACCCAATGATGGGTCACCGTGGTCTTCGTCTTGCAGTTACATATCCTGAAATTGCAAAGATGCAGACAAAGGCAGTTATCCGTGCTGCTATCAATGTTCAGAAGGCTCATCCTGATTGGACTGTTGCTCCTGAAATTATGATTCCACTTGCTTGTGATACAAAAGAGCTTAAGTATGTTAAGGATATTGTTGTTGCAACTGCTGACGCAGAGATTGCTGCTGCAGGTGTTGAGATGAAGTATGAGGTTGGTACTATGATTGAAATTCCTCGTGCTGCTCTTACTGCTGCTGACATTGCTAAGGAGGCAGAGTTCTTCTGCTTCGGTACAAACGACCTTACACAGATGACATTCGGCTTCAGCCGTGATGACGCAGGTAAGTTCCTTGATGCATACTACGATGCAAAGATTTTCGAGAACGACCCATTTGCAAAGCTTGACCAGACAGGTGTTGGCCAGCTTATGAAGATGGCTGTTGCTAACGGTAAGGCTACTCGCCCATCACTTCACTGTGGTATTTGTGGTGAGCACGGTGGCGACCCAAGCTCAGTTGAGTTCTGTCACGAAATCGGTCTTGACTATGTATCTTGCTCACCATTCAGAGTTCCAATCGCTCGTCTTGCTGCTGCACAGGCTGCAATTAAGGCTGGTAAGTAATCATATATAATTTAGATACAGTATTATATAAAATTAGAGGACTACTTCGGTAGTCCTCTTAGACTTTCGATAAAGTGGTCTGAACCGTGCCAAAGTATAATATGACTTTATACTTTTGTTCGGTGCAAATTCATCCACATTTCTTAAAGTCTCAATTACGGCTCCCTTGTGTAAAGGGTGACTCCCCTTTATTGCATTAAAAGGGGAGCCACTTGTTTTTGCCTCCCTTGTGTAAAGGGAGGTGGGTTGCGATAGCAACTCGGAGGGATTGTAAAATTACCTTTTATCCTCTTGGAATTACGGGAGAACGAAGTTCTCCCCTACATAAAAAACTAAATTCATTTCCATTTCTCGATGGCTAATAATATAAAATTAGAGGACTACTTCGGTAGTCCTCTTTTTTTAACCGTTTGTGTTGCCTGTGCATATAATGCAGCAGGTGGTTTTTATGACAAAAATGAAGGTGCTTTTGATAGGCAGTGACGAAAGGGATTTGCACCGTATCTTTAACCAAATGGCGTGGAGTGGAAACGGCTACACCTACAAATTCCAGCAATATGAGCTTGAGCAGGCGAAATATACATACTCTCAATACCTGAATACTGACTACGATTGCGTTGCCTGTATTATTAACTCGTCACGGCTTGAGCAGGATGTGGAGCAGGCAAAAAGGATTATTAAAGGGCACAAAAACGCCGTTGCCATTGTGATTTGCACCAAGTCACAGAGATTTGACTGCAAGGTGGTGTCGCAGACCTTAGGCGTTAAAGCAGTCAGGGCAAACAGCATTAACAAAGCACTGCACGCAATATATCTATCCTGCAACAGCCTTGCACCGAAGAGGAAGTAGGGGAAATTATAATTTACAATCCCTCCGTTTCGCTACGCTCAACACCTCCCTTTACACAAGGGAGGCATATAAGGTTAAAAACATCTTTGGCTCCCCTTTTAATGTAATAAAGGGGAGCTGTCGCATTTTTATGCGACTGAGGGGATAAAAGTAATTTTTACAATCCCTCCGTTTCGCTACGCTCAACACCTCCCTTTGCACAAGGGAGGCATATAAGGTTAAAACACATTCGGCTCCCCTTTTAATGTAATAAAGGGGAGCCGTCGCATTTTTATGCGACTGAGGGGATAAAAGTAATTTTTACAATCCCTCCGTCACTTCGTGACACCTCCCTTTACACAAGGGAGGCTTATTAAAACATTATTATTTATTCTTCTTCAACACAAAGACAAGCCAGCCCTTGTCCTCAAAGCGTTCAAGAACGGTGAAGCCGTTTTGGGCAAAGGACATAAGAACCTCGTCTTCACGGCTGTCAATAATTCCACCGGTGATATACACGCCGTCGTCTGTCATAAAGTCAGCCACGGTTTTGTTAAATTCCATAATAATATCGGCAACAATATTTGCCACAACGATGCTGTATTTTCCACTAACCTTATCGGACAAATTGCCCTGAACTGCCACAAATCTGCTTTCGTCAAGATTATTTTCTTTTGCATTTGCCATAGCAGTTTTTACGGCAAGGGAGTCAATATCAACGCCAAGAGCATTTTTTGCACCAAGCAAAAGACAGGCGATTGAAAGAATACCACTGCCACAGCCTATATCAAGAATTGTTGAAGAGTCGTCAACATATTTCTCCAGCGTTTCAAGACAAAGCCTTGTGGTAGGATGACTGCCTGTACCAAAGGCAAGACCCGGCTCAATATGAAGAACCTTTCTTCCTCCTGCATCGTACTCATCCTCCCATATAGGACGGATAAGGAGCTTTTCGCCGATAGGCATTGGGTGGAAATACTGCTTCCAGTTATTAGCCCAGTCCTGTGCAGAGCAGTTATCAACGGTGCAGTTAAAATCAATGCTCTGTGCGTTCAGCCTTTCTGTAATAAAGGACACTGCCTCAGCAGGATTTTCGTGAGGATTGATATACACATGGATAAACGCCTTTGACCTGTCTGCCTTAAGCAAATCGGCGTCAATCAGGTCAATATGGGCAATCTCCATAACCTCGTTTTCCAAATCGGAATAATCCTCAATGTATATTCCGTAGGGCACCACCATATTGGCAATGCTGCCTGCCACATCAATATCCTGTGTGTTTACGGTAATAATAATTTCGCTCCAGCTTTCGTTCATTAAATCTTCCACAATTATTCTCCCAAATTAACCTTGTATTCAGGGGCAGAAAGTCCGTGATTATACAGCTTTCTGTTATCAAGCGCCCACTGTCTGTCCGTAAATGTGCCAACCTCTGCCTTTTCGGTAGCCTCAAATATTTCATAAATTGTTGCATCAAGAGTATCAAGAGCAGAAAGCACAACTGCCTCCACAAACATAGGACGAACAGGTGAGCCGAAATCAGGCTGACCGTGGTGAGAAAGTATCATATGCTCCAGCAAAATCACCTTTTCGTTATCAATACCAAGGGCTTTAGCCGTTTCGCTGACATACATTGCACCCTTAACAAGATGACCGATAAGCTCGCCACCTACTGTGTAGCTGCTGCAAAGACCGGTGGCAGATGTTGCCATCTCGTATGTTTTAGCCACATCGTGAAGAATTGCACCTGAAATCAAAAGCTCACGGTTAATGCTTGGATAAACGGCACACACCTTTTCTGCCATTTCCACAATAGCTGCCGTGTGGAGCATAAGCCCCCCTACCACTGCGTGATGAAGTCGGTATGCAGCAGGATAAGCCTCCATTGCCTCTCTTTTTTCCAGCATAATTTTTGAAACAATTTTCTTTAAATCGTTATCCTTAAAATTATTAACCTTATTAAGCAGCATTGCAAAAACAGCCTTGCCGTCGTGCTCTGCTTTTGGTACAAATTCGCTTATCATACTATCGGGTGCCCTTTTAATATCGGTAATTGTAATTTGGCTTTTGCCCTTAAAATTATCAATAGTATATTCTATTTCAATAACCTGTCCTGCCTGATACTGACCGTTATTCTCGAACCTCCAAAGCTTTGCAGGATACTCCTTTTTATCACTGCCAACGATAATCATATCAAGAAAGCCGTTGCCGTTTTTGTCCTTTTTTTCATAAAGCTCCTTTATCATTGCAAACGAAGCCATACATTACACCTCTTAAAAATAATATATTTTTGACTATTATACAATAAATTAACAATTTATTCAATGCTAATTTCCTTGACAAAAATCCTGTTGATTGGTATTATACTTTTATTAAGATAGATATTATACTTTATATTGGAGTGGTATAATTTGAAGGATATAGACGGACTTTG
>CAMFYM010000091.1 GCA_946002045.1 uncultured Clostridia bacterium
GAGGGCGTTACTGCCACAGATGAGGACGGTAAGGACTTAACGCAGTATGTTACCGTTTCCTGCAAGCCTACCGATGATATTAGCAAAAAGCTTTTAACATATTCTCTTAACCTTTCCGGCTACGAGATAAAAAGCGTTGAACGACAGCTTATCGTAGGTGATGAATACAAGGGTCCGTCTATCAAACAGAGCAGTGAAAAATTTGAAATCCCACTTAACAAAATCGGCAGCCTGTCGGCTGAAATTGCCAAAAGCAATGCTGTGGAAACCGACGACGGCTTTGGTGGCTCCTGCGCAATATCGGCACAGATTGACTCGCCTGATATTACTGTAGGTGACTATGTGGCAACAGTAACGGCGCAAAATATTTTCGGCGACACAGCAAGCATAAAAATGGTTGTTACCGTTACGGAAAAGGCAGACTCAATCATTAAGCTTAAGGCATCGTCGGTAAGTCTTAACAAGGGTGACGCCTTTAATCCTATTGATTATGTTGACGGTGCAATTCACAATGAATACGGTGATATTACATCACAGGTTGTTGCCGTTAACACGGTAGATACAATAACATCGGGCACATACACTGTTGAATACAGAATTAAAGGGATAAAAGAGCTTGAAAACGAAAAGGCATATTTATATGTTACGGTGAATTAAAGTGGCAAATAAAAGAGAAAACAAAACCAAAAAGCTAATGCAAAGAACAGAGTACCTGCTACTGCTATTGAAAAAGCTGAGACTTACAATAATCCTTCTTTGCCTTGTGGGTGGCATTATCAGCTTTGCTATTTCAAATGTTGTATATACGCCCGAATACACGGTCACAAGGGCATTCACCATATCGGTTAATGAGCATCCCGGTGCAAATTCAGCCACAATAAATGCTAATCAGCTTAGCAAAACAATACCGTCCCTTTTGAGCAATAATGTTTTTATTGACCATATGGAGCAATACCTTGAGGCAGACGGCATTACAGGTAAATTCAAGGTAACATCACTTGAATACTCAAATATTTTTTACTTAACGGTGGTATCCTCCGACAACGACTCCTGCTTTAAAATTATTGAACATATTGAAAAGCATTACAACGAGGTAGCAAAGGGAGTTATCGGAGAAAGTACAATGAAATTTTTGGCGCCACCCTCCTATAATAATCTGCCGTCAAATGCCCCTAATTACGCAATCAGTGTGCTTTTTGGCATATTTTTTGTTTTTGCAGTTTTTTGCCTTGCGTTGTTTATTATGGTAAAATGTACCGAAACGGTTACATCTGCAGATGATTTAGGTAACGAAATTAACGCTCCCTGCCTATCTACCGTGCACCGAGTTTACCACAAAAAGAGAAGTGGTCAGGCAAGGAACGAAAAATACAATATTCCATTAGTAACAGACGAAAATGCAAATCTTGAGTTTTGCCGTGAAATCAGCACCCTTTCGTCAAAATTCGACAAATATTGCAAGTTGAAAAGCTGCAAAAGTGTTTTAGTTACAAGCACCATATCCGGTGAGGGAAAGTCATCAATCAGCCTTAACCTTGCCTGTGATTTGGCAGACAAGGGCAAAAGAGTTGTTATTATTGACTGTGATTTAAGGATGCCCTGTATTGCAAGAAATCTTGGTATTGATAATATTGATGTGTCCCTATCGGACGCACTTGCTTCGCCTGAAAAGGATTGTGTGATTAAAACGGCTGTGGATAACCTTTACTTTGCAGGTAACAACAAGAATATTTACACTCCCCTTGACAGCACAAATCCAAAGCAGCTAAAGGCGCTTATTGACAGGCTAAAGGCAGAATTTGATTATATTATTGTAGATACGCCACCGTCATCATTTTTAGGTGACGCTATCGAAATCGGCGAAATTACAGACGGCTTTGTTTATGTTGTATCCTATAACAGCGTGAGCAAAAATTATATTTTGCGCAGTCTGTCTGCCTTTGACGAGGCAAGGTGCCAAATGATAGGTTTTGTATTGAACCACAAGGTAAAATAGAATTATAAAAATACACAAGGACACGCAGATAAAATTACCTGTGTGTCCTTTTTTCATTCAATATTTTGCAGCAAGCTCTCTATTTCAAGGAGTGATTTTATTTCATAATCAGGGGTAATAGGTGTATTATTTTCAGTATTATTCGGGTTAAACCAAATTGTTTTTATCCCTGCATTTTTGCCACCTGTTATGTCGGACGAAAGGCTGTCGCCGATAATCACCGTTTGTGATTTATCAAGGCTTGGTATAGCAGAAAAGCAGGCGCTGAAAAATTCCCTTGACGGCTTTTCGTACCCCACAGTCTCTGAAATAAATATGCCCTTAAAATACCTTGCCAAATCAGTACCCTTCAGCCTTTGCTCCTGCACTCTTTTTGCTCCGTTTGACACTAAATACAAATCGTATTTGCCGTAAAGGGACTGAATTACACTTAACGCATTTTCAACAAAATGGTACTCATAGCACAGGTTTTCCTCATAAACCTCTGTAAGTTGCTGTGGCGATAAATCAAGTCCCAGCTCATCAAACAAAAGCCTGTACCTGTTAACCTTAACCTGCTGTCTTGTAATTTCGCCACGCTCAAGTCGCTTCCATTGAGAAATATTATATTTGCTGTACTGACTGACTATATAGTCGTCAGCCTCAACGCCAAAGCGTGCCAACGCCTTTGTTAGAGCAAGGCGCTCTGATTTTTTAAAATCAAGTATTGTATCGTCTAAATCGAATAAAACGCTTTTAATCATACCCCACCTCAAAAAAACACCTGCTGATGTATTGATTATACCAAACATCAACAGGTTTTTCTATATTTATTTCATTTTTGAGTGGCAATTTGCAGAGCAATTACTGCAATCACAGCCACAGGAGCATTTTCCTGATTTTTTATCCCTAACCATTTTTGTTATCACAGCACCTACCACAAGGACAAGCACCAGCAAAACGGCTATTGTACCTATATTTTCAGTAATAAATGACAACATAATCCTTCTCCTATTTTAAATCACTGTTAGCATTAACGGCAGAAACGGTTTTTGCGCCGTAATTTTTATTTGGTCTTACAAGCAGATAAACGAATACTGCCAGAACAATAACGGCACAAACAAAGCCGATTATATTAAGCTGACCTATTGCAAGCAAGCCAAACTGATAAATCATAAATGACACGCAGTAGGCGAATATTGTTTGATAGCCTAAGGCATATGCAGTCCACTTAAGGCTGTTCATCTCCTTTGCAATTGCACTGATAGCACCAAAGCAGGGTGCACAAAGCAGATTGAACACCAAGAATGAATAGCCTGCAAGAGGAGTGAGTCCCTCAAAATTAAGTACACCGAACACGCCCACAATTTCCTCCTTGGCAGCAAGTCCCATTACTGTTGCAATAGTCGCCTTTATGTCGCCAAAGCCAAGTGGAACAAACAACCATTTTACACGAGATGCAATAATACCCAGCACGCTTAATTCAAGGCTCATATCAAGCTCAAAGCCAAAGGTGCCCTTTTGTGTAATACCGAAATGAGAAAGCGCCCAAATAATCATAGACGCAAGTAGAATTACCGTGCCTGCTTTTTTGATAAAGGATGATGCCCTTTCCCACATTGACCTCATTACATTGCTGAAGGTTGGCATATGATACGCAGGTAATTCCATTACAAAGGGAGCCACATCGCCGGAAAACATTTTTGTTTTTTTAAGAATAATTCCTGAAATAACAATAGCAAAAATTCCCAAAAAATATGCACTAGGCGCTACCCACCATGCACCGTCAAACAGCGCATTTGCAATAAGAGCAATCACAGGCAGCTTGGCACTGCAGGGAATAAAGGTTGTTGTAATAACCGTCATTCGTCTGTCACGCTCATTTTCGATAGTCCTTGACGCCATTATACCCGGCACACCACAGCCTGTACCAATCAAAATCGGTATAAAGGACTTACCTGACAGACCGAATTTGCGAAACAGCTTATCCATAACAAAGGCAACTCGTGCCATATATCCACAGCTTTCAAGAAATGCCAGCAAAATAAACAACACTATCAGCTGAGGCACAAAGCCCAGCACAGAGCCAACACCACCGATAATTCCGTCAAGGATAAGGCTTGACAGCCACGGTGCACAGTTAAGATTGTTCAACAGACTTTCTACCATAACAGGTATTCCGGGTACAAACCCCTTGCCAAACAAGGTCCAGCCCTCACCAAACAAGCCGTTATTTGCCCACTCTGTTGCCCAACCACCAACGGTAGAAACGGATATGTAATAAACGAGAAACATTATCAGTGCAAAAATAGGCAGGGCAAGAACTCTGTTTGTAACTATCCTGTCTATTTTATCAGAGGCAGTCAGCGCTCCCTCATTTTTCTTTTTACAGCAACGCTTAACAATATCTGTTACAAGGTTATATCTTTCGTTGGTAATTATGCTTTCAGCGTCGTCGTCAAGCTCTGCCTCTGCCGACTTAATATCAAGCTCAATATGGCTGATTGTTTTTTCGTCAAGCTTAAGCTTTTCCAAAACTCTTTGGTCACGCTCAAAGATTTTGACGGCGTACCACCTTTGCTGCTCCAAGGGTAAATGATGAACGGCTGCCTCCTCAATATGAGCCAGTGCGTGCTCCACTGCTCCCGAAAATCTGTGGCATGGCATAACAGCACCAAGCTGTGCTGCCGAAATGGACTCCTCCACTGCTTCGTCAATGCCCGTATTCTTTATTGCTGATATTTCCACAACCTTACAGCCGATACCCTTTGACAGCAGTAATTTATCAATGGTGTCGCCGTTTTTTTCAACAACATCCATCATATTTATTGCAACAACAACAGGTATTCCCAATTCACAAAGCTGTGTTGTTAAATACAGATTTCGTTCAATATTAGTACCATCAACTATATTAAGAATTGCGTCAGGACGCTCCTCTACAAGATAATTCCTTGCCACAACCTCCTCCAAGGTGTAGGGTGACAGGGAATATATACCCGGTAGGTCTGTGATAATTACACCGTCGTGATTTTTTAGCTTTCCCTCTTTTTTCTCCACAGTAACACCCGGCCAGTTGCCAACATATTGATTAGAGCCTGTCAATGTGTTAAACAAGGTGGTCTTTCCGCAATTAGGGTTACCTGCCAACGCTATTTTGATTGCCATATGTAATTCCTTTCACACTAATTAGTTGCAACTAACTAATCTTTAAAAAGATAGAAGTAGGATACCTACTCCACCTCTATCATATCTGCATCTGCCTTTCTTAAGGACAACTCGTAGCCACGGACATTTACTTCAATAGGGTCGCCAAGGGGCGCCACTCTCCTAACGGTAATTTTAACTCCCTTTGTTATGCCCATATCCATAATTCTTCTTTTAATTGCACCCTCGCCGTGAAGCTTAACAACAGTTGCAGATTTGCCTATTTTAATTTGCTTTAAGGTTTTCATATTGTCCTCCAAACACACAAAGCATAACGAGTTAGCGATTACTAACTGTTGTTATGTTAGCACAAACTAACTCGTTTGTCAAGAGATAGACAGTAACATTTTTCAGTTTTTTCATATATATTTATATGCCC
>CAMFYM010000092.1 GCA_946002045.1 uncultured Clostridia bacterium
AGTAATTTTATTCAAAATGACAGAATTTAAAAAAATAAAAAATATCGTTGAATTCCGGTGTTATTTGTTCTATAATATCCTTAATGTATTTATAATGGGGGAATTTGTGGTGAGTCCTATTTTATTGTTAGCAAGAGAAGAAATAATGTTTACTGCAACAGTAGTAATCGCCGGTATTTCAATAGTGCTTGGCGTATTGTTTTTACTTATACTTATTTTTGACCTGTTTGGAAAGATTGTTCCTATGATAGAGAAGCTTTCAAAATCAAGAGAACAAAAAAAGGCAGAAAAGAAAGCGAAGAAGCAGGCAGAGAAAATCGGTGCCCAAGCATCAAAAACAGAGGTTAAGCCTACTCCTCCACCTGTGCCCTTAAAAGCTCCTACTCCTGCGCCTGCACCTGCTGTTCAACAGGGGATAAGCCAAGAGGTTGTAGCTGCAATTACGGCAGCAGTTGTTGCAACTGAGGGCAGTGGTGCTGTTATCCGTTCTATTAAGAAGAAAAATGTCGGTGGCAGAAATCCATGGTCTGCTGCTGCAACTATTGATAACACAAGGCCGTTTTAAAGGAGGAGATTTGATTTATGGAAATTTTACAAGGCGTTTGGGATGTTATAGTCAGCATTTTCCAAAACTCAGGCTATGCCTACTTCTTTACTCAAGACGGTGGAATATTGAATCTCATTATGATTCTTGTTTCATTTGTGTTCCTTTGGTTAGGTATTAAAAAGGGATTTGAGCCATTACTTATGATTCCTATTGCATTTGGTATGCTACTTGCCAATATACCGGGTGCAAATTTGGCTGTTCAGTATCACGATCTTGCAGGCTTTAGGGACTTATTAGCAGGCAGGGGAGAGTTTGTAGGCTGCACACCGGGTCTTATGGACTTCCTGTATTTCGGAGTTAAGGCAGGTATTTATCCTCCTCTTATCTTCCTTGGAATTGGTGCAATGACCGACTTCTCACCACTTATCGCTAATCCAAAGAGCTTTATTCTCGGTGCAGCAGCGCAGTTCGGTATATTCTTTACTTATGTTGGCGCTATCCTTTTGGGCTTTGCTCCTAACGAGGCAGGCTCAATCGCAATTATCGGTGGCGCAGACGGACCTACTGCAATTTTTGTAACATCACAGTTAGCACCACAGCTGCTGGGTACAATCGCTGTGGCTGCCTACTCGTATATGGCGCTTGTTCCTATGATTCAGCCCCCTATTATGAAGGCTCTCACCACAAAGAAGGAGCGCAGCGTTGTTATGGGCAATCTTCGTCCTGTTTCAAAGCTTGAGAAGATTTTGTTCCCAATCGTTGTAACAGTAATCGTTTCACTTCTTCTTCCTGACGCAGCTTCACTTGTTGGTATGCTTATGCTTGGTAATTTGCTTAAGGAAAGCGGACGCACAGAGCGTATTGCTAAAGCAGCACAAAATGAGCTTATGAACATCGTAACAATTATGCTTGGTATATCCGTTGGTGCAACAACATCAGGCACCACCTTCCTTACAAAGCAAACATTGTTTATTGCAGGTCTTGGTGTAATTGCATTTGCACTTGGAACAGCCTGTGGTGTATTGTTCGGTAAGCTTATGTATATCTTCACAAAGGGCAAGGTTAACCCACTTATCGGTTCAGCAGGTGTTTCTGCAGTACCAATGGCTGCCCGTGTATCACAAAAGGTAGGTCAGGAGGCTAACCCTTCAAACTTCCTTCTTATGCACGCAATGGGTCCTAATGTATCAGGTGTAATCGGCTCTGCCGTTGCAGCAGGTATCCTGCTTACACTTCTTAAGTAATAGTGATAAATTTAATGATAAATTAAAATTGGGGTGGCGTTAAGTCACCCTAATTTAGGCGATAAAGGGCAATATCTGCCACGCTAAACCGTGGTTCGAATTATTACCGTTACTATTTATTGCCTAGTCAATAAATAGCAATCCGTTTTTTTATAACGGATTGAATTTTTATTATGGAGAAAATTATGGCAAAGCTTAATGATATGCAGCAATTAGCTGTTAATACTACCGAGGGACCTCTCCTTATTCTTGCAGGAGCAGGCTCAGGTAAAACTACTGTTCTTGTTAACAGAGTTCAACATATTATTGAAAGCTCACTTGCTCTTCCTTGGCAGGTGCTTGCAATCACTTTTACCAATAAAGCAGCAGGCGAGCTTAAGGAAAGAATTGTAAAAGCAATAGGCGAGGAGGCAGAGGGCGTTTGGGCATACACCTTCCACAGCTGTTGTTCAAGAATTCTTCGTCGCTTTGGTGATAGGTTGGGCTATTCAAGTCACTTTACTATTTATGACACGGACGACCAGCGCCGTGTTATGAAGCAATGTCAAAAGCATCTTGGTATCGAGGATAAATTTCTTAATCACAAATCTATATTAGGAGAAATCAGCAGGGCAAAGGATAGCCTTATTACACCGGAGGAGTACAAGTCTTCAACTGTTAATGATTTTAGAAAAAGTAAGATTGCACAGTGCTATGAGCTTTATCAGCAGGAGCTTAAAAGGTCAGATGCAATGGACTTTGACGATATTATTTTTAATACAGTTAAGCTTCTTCAGGAAAACGAGGATGTACTTGACCTTTACCAAACACAGTTTAAGTATGTTATGGTGGACGAGTATCAGGATACTAACCACGCACAATATGTATTAACATCTCTTTTAGCAGACAAGTATAAAAATATCTGTGTTGTGGGTGATGATGACCAGAGTATTTATCGCTTTCGTGGTGCTACCATTGAAAATATCCTGTCCTTTGAACAGCACTATAAGGGTGCAAAAGTTATTCGTCTTGAGGAAAATTATCGTTCAACTCAAAATATTCTTGACGGTGCAAATTCAGTAATTGCCAACAACAAAAATCGTAAGGGCAAGACTCTGTTTACCCGTTCGGGAGCAGGTGAAAAAATTATACTTAAAACAGCAATGAACGAGTCTGACGAATCGGCGTACATTGTTGACGAAATATCAAAAAATGTTCGCAACGGCAAAAAATTAAGTGACCACGCAATTCTTTACAGAATGAATGCACAGTCACGAAATCTTGAAATTATGCTTACAAAGAACGGTATTCCACACAGAATTATCGGTGGCAATCGCTTCTTTGACAGAAAAGAAATTAAGGATATTATCTCCTATTTTGCCGTTATCAATAACCCTGCCGATAATGTTCGTCTTCAAAGAATTATCAATGTTCCAAAGCGTCAAATCGGCGACACAATGATTGGCTATGTAATGGAAATTGCAACAGGTCTGGGTCTGTCTGCATTTGAGGTTTGCGAAAGAGCAGACGAGTTTCAAAAAACATCTCGCAGTGCATCAAGGCTTATGGCGTTTGCCGATTTAATCAAGTATTTTCAAAAATGCTATGAGGACAAAATGCCATTGAGCGATTTGCTTCAGGAAATTCTTGATAAAACAAATTACCTTGAATATTTAAAGGAGGACCCTGATACATATGACGACAGAGTTAATAACATTAAGGAGCTTTCCTCAATGTTTATTAAGTATCAGGAGGAGGCACAGGAGCCCAACCTTTCCGATTTTCTTGAGGATATTGCCCTAATAACAGATATTGACTCCTATAACGAGGATGATGATTCTGTTGTGCTAATGACTCTACATTCTGCAAAGGGACTTGAGTTCCCTGTGGTATTTATTCCCGGTATGGAGGAGGGAATATTCCCCGGTAATCAGTCAATTTACAGTCAGGAGGATTTGGAGGAAGAGCGTCGCCTTGCCTATGTGGGTATCACAAGAGCTAAGGAAAAGCTGTATCTTGTGAATGCTCAACAGCGTATGCTTTACGGCACCACCTCTCGCAATCAGGCTTCACGCTTTATTCGTGAAATTCCAATGAGTGTAACAGAGGATGTTTCAACAAATACCTATAAAATACCGGCAAGCAAAATCCCTGTTCAAACCCAATCAAGCCGAAGCGCCCACAGCTTTGGACAGGCAGGCAACACTGCCTCAAAGCCAACTGCAAATTATAATGTGGGCGATACGGTTATTCACAAAAGCTTCGGCACCGGCACAATATTGAGCCTTCAGCCAATGGGCAATGATACTCTTATGGAGGTTGCCTTTGATAAGGCAGGAACTAAAAAAATGATGGCGAACTTCGCCCGTCTTGAAAAGGTATAAAATAAACAAGGTGACTTGTATTTTACAAGTCACCTTACTTTTTATCCATATTCTCAAGCGCCTAGGCAATAAAGAGCAATCCAAGCCTGCCAAAAATGCAGAATTAAAGCGACTTTTGAAGTTTTCGCTGTCGCCTTGCGTCAGCAAGGCTTCCATCTCAAAATCCAAAATTCATCTTTACTGCAAGCATTTTTGGTCTGCGAGTTCAAATTGTGCTGATTTGTTCTTAATCACGGCACAAAAACGCAGGAATACTTTGTGTATTCCGAGTATTTTTAACATAGAGTAAGGGCAAATCAGCCAATTTGAACCACGGTTCGGATTACTCTTCATTGCCTATTCAATGCATTGCACAATCAGCTAATATCTTGATAATCTTTATTATGTGTGATATTATAAAGTTAATCAAATAAATAACAAAAGAGTGATGTTATGAAAAAAGCAATTAGTATGTTGTTGTCATTTGTAATGCTTTTAAGTATTACAGCAGGTCTTGACTTGTCAGCTTATGCTGATATAGGCGAGAATTATGAATACAATATTTTAGGTGGAAATACAGCAGAAATAAAACATTATTACGGCAATGAAACAGAACTTGTTATCCCATCAACTATTAACGGATATACAGTAACAAGTATTGGTTCTTCTGCATTTAAAAATTGTACAGGCTTAACAAGTGTAGCAATTCCTGATAGTGTAACAAGTATTGGTTTTGAAGCATTTTGTAATTGCACAGGCTTAACAAGCGTAATAATACCTGACGACATAACATATATTAGTAATTGTACATTTTTTGATTGTTCATCATTAACAAATATAACAATACCGGATAGTGTGACATTTATTGGTTCTAGTGCATTTGAAGGTTGTTCATCATTAACAAATATTACAATACCTAACAGCGTAACAAGTATTGGATATCATGCCTTTTCAGGTTGTAAATCATTAACAAGCATAACAATACCGGATAGTGTTACCAGTATTTACAATTATGTATTTTATGATTGCACAAGCCTAATAAGTGTAACAATACCTGATAGTGTAACAAGCATTGGTTCTTCTGCATTTTCTAATTGCACAGGCTTAACAAGTGTAACAATCCCAGATAGTGTAACAAGTATTGGTGATAATGCATTTTCTAATTGCACAGGTTTAACAAGTGTAACAATTCCTAATAGTGTAAAAAGTATTGGCGTTTCTGCATTTTATAATTGCGAAAGCTTAACAAACATAACAATACCTAACAGTGTGACTATTATTAGCTCTCGTGCATTTTATAGTTGTTCATCATTAACAAATGTAATAATACCTAATAGCGTAACAACCATAGGACAATATGCATTTGCTTATTGCAAAGGCTTAACAAG
>CAMFYM010000093.1 GCA_946002045.1 uncultured Clostridia bacterium
CTTGCCTTGCAATCTTTAGAAATAGCAACAGCCAACAATACGCCGGCAAGTTCTCGTATAACAGGGACCAATATTATATACACTACTCTGCTTGACAAATTTATTGCATCAACCGTATTCATTATTTATCCTCATCAAATTTGAACATTTTTCCAATAACCTTTTTCATAATCCTGCCTGTTTTTGATGTGTCCTCAGTAAAGGTTATATTTTCATTTCTTCTGCTGCTTGCATATTCGCACAGCTTTTCATTTAGGTAGCCTATATTCATTAGGCTTTTGAATCTTTTAATTTCCTTTAGGCTGGGTATTTCAAACATAATCAGCCAAAACGCAAGCAACACAATAAACAAGTAGGGTGGGTCGGTAAAAAAGCATAAGAATAATTCGATTATTCCAATAGGCAAGGCGTTCGACACAAACGAATGAAGCAATTTATGCTTTTTCCTAACCTTATCAAGCTGTGGTAATGAATAAGCCTCATCACTGACATTTGAATCAGCGTAGCAGGCTTTTATACTAATTTGCTCTCTCGGTGACCAATCGTTATATCCAAGGGTAATTTTGTCCACAGAACTATCATTTATCACAAATGAATAATTAGTATATAGCATTGTTAGCGTTGTTGAGCCGAACAGCATTTGTAATAAAATAATTTGAAGCCAATCCATATGCACAGATGACTTGTTAAGAGCTATCAGCTCAACTCTTGTATTATCTTCACAATTAAAATTTATCGATGTTCTTCCCTTTAAATCATATTCTGCACCGTTAATTATCGCACGGTAATTATATAAAGTAGAATTATAAATCTCCATTTCTCCTCCTATGAAAGCGACAAAAATAGATTTGTAAGCAATGCTGTAATTACTGCAAAAAATATTATTGCAACGGCTGTACCCAAAGCAATTACAGTAGCAAATAACGGAATATTCTTCTTAATTTTGCTCCAAACATCCTTAACTGTACTCATCAAGTCAAATTCAACAGGCTCAAGATTTTGACCCAAAACATCGCATAGCTCATCTAAATTTGAAATCGAATTGTTATGAGCATTATTTAGATTTGTAAGCACCATTGAAGATTCTGCCAATGTCTGTTTGGTATTGAACAAATGATTTTCTAACACCTCTGAAATACAATCATTACCTTCAAGCATTTCTTTAATCGCTTGAATAGAAAAATTATATCGTCTTAACAATGCTATCTTTTTTAAAATACTAACATCATCTTCGCTGAAGTCATAATTTCTTCTGCCATTATATCCCTCTTGATAATTGGGATGAATCAGCTCGTTATTGATATACAGTCTAACAGCTTTATCTGTTAATCCTGTTTCTTTACATACTTCTTTTATACGCAAAAACATCACCTCATCGGCAATTCTACACTTTTGCCCAAGGTAAAAGTCAATATAAAAAACAATATTTGTGCGATATATTCAATTATAAATTATTTATACTCGTTTTGCAATAATCATAACATCATAAATATAGCACACTTACCCCAACGGCTGTTTCGATTACTATTATATTATAAAACATCGGGGACCCCGAAAAGTCACAAGACTTTTTGGGGAAAGGAGGAGCAGTGGCGTGAGTGCGTGATGATTTATTATTGAAAATAAAAATCGTCACAAGCGATACATAACTTGTGACGACGTGGTGGAGATGGTGGTAATCGCTCGATGCAAGATAAATCTTGCATCGACACGCCGCGCCTAAAAACAGTCCATCGGACTGTTTTCTTAACGGCTGTTTCGATTACTATTATATTATAAAACGAAAGACACCCATAGGGTGTCTTTTGTTTTATGGTGGAGATGGTGGTAATCGAAACCACGTCCAAAATCGTTTTGCCAAGGGCTCTACGAGTGTAGTTTGTTTTTTGAGTTATCCCCTCGGCAGACGGCAACAAACAGCCTTCTGCCTACGGTAGCCTTTAATTCCTGACGAAGGTCAAGGCGCTCCTTCGTTCATGTTCGCCACTAAATCGACGCTCTGCATACAGCCGTGGCACTCTGTAAGAGAACGCAAGCTGCTAATTAAGCAGCAAGAGCAACTGAATTATTTTTGTCAGTTAATTTTAAGCTGTTACTTTTAAAGTGGTGCAACTCCACTACTCGCTGACCAAGGTTCAACAACCCTGTCGAAATCCTTTCATCCCCATATTTAATTATCTGTAATTTTCTTTTAGGGTTCTTTCAATTTGTCTGTCGGAGTCCTTCTTTGCCTGAACGGCACGCTTGTCGTAAAGCTTTTTACCTTTACAAAGTCCGATTTCAAGCTTGGCTCTGCCGTTTGAAATATATAAACTCAAGGGTATAATTGAAAGTCCCTGCTGCTGTGACTGCCCAAACAGCTTCATAATCTCTTTTTTATGAAGGAGCAATCTTTTTTTACGCATTGGGTCACGGTTAAATCTATTGCCCATTTCGTAAGGAGAAATATGCATACCGATAGCAAACATCTCGCCGTCATCAACAGAGCAAAAGCTATCCTTAAGATTAACTCTGCCGTTCCTGATTGACTTAATCTCTGTGCCGAAAAGCTCAATACCTGCCTCATAGGTTTCAAGAACAAAATAGTCGTGATAGGCTTTTTTATTATTTGCAATTATTTGCTTGTCATTCTTCAAGTCTATCACTCCTTTGTTAAATCAAGCTCCTGCCCTCGATTGCACGGGAAAGTGTAACCTCGTCTGCATACTCAAGGTCTGCACCCACAGGTACACCGTAGGCAAGCCTGCTGACAGTAATGCCCATTGGCTTAAGCAAACGGCTGATATACATAGCAGTTGCCTCACCCTCAACTGTTGGGTTAGTTGCCATAATAACCTCCTCAACCGTATCGTCGCTTAATCTTGCCACAAGCTCTTTGATTCTAATTTGGTCGGGACCCACATTATCCATAGGCGAAATAGCACCGTGGAGAACATGGTATGTGCCGTTATACTCGTGTGTACGCTCGATAGCAGCCACATCACGAGGGTCCTCAACTACACAAATAACGCTTTTATCCCTTGTGCTGCTCTTGCAAATTGGACACAGCTCATCGTCGGCTAAATCACAGCAAATCTTACATTGCTTAATTTTTGTGTGAGCATCAGTAATAGCCTGTGCAAACTCCCTTGCCTCTTGGTCTGACAAGCCAAGAACATAAAACGCCATACGCTGTGCAGTCTTATGACCGATGCCCTGCATTCGTTCAAACTGGTCTATTAAATTTTGAAGCGGTGCAAGATTATAAGCCATAATTCTCTCTCAATTCATTAGTAAAATTTTAGTATCGATTACTTAAAATCCGGGGATATTAAGTCCACCTGTTACCTTTTCCATTTCTCTTTCAGACTCCTCGTCAATTTGACGGATAGCCTCGTTAAATGCAGCCATCAGCATATCCTCAAGCATTTCAACATCCTCAGGATCAACAACCTCAGGGTTGATGCCGATTGCCTTAACCTCGTGATTACCTTTAACAGTAATTTCTACCATACCACCACCTGAGGAAACAACATATTCCTTATCCTCAAGCTCTGCCTTTTTTGCCTCAATATCCTCCTGCATCTTTTGTGCCTGACGGAGCATACTTTGCATATTTTGTGGGCCTCCACCCATTCCCTTTGGAAGTCTTGCCTTCATAATTTTATTCTCCTATATTTTATTCAAATTTAACTTCAATATTATTTTGTGCACGGTTGATTAAATCCTCAAGGGCATCACGCCTTTGGGCTGACTCTCCCCTTGGCTTACTAACGGCAATCTTATACGGCTGACCTGTCAGCTCAAGAACTGCCTGCTTAATTGCCTTAAGGTGAGTTGGTATTTGGATAAATTGCTTTATGGTTGGATTTGGACTGTCTATAACAAATCTGCCACTGTCAAAATGAGCACCTGCTCCGTTGAGAACGCCATAAAGTGCAATATCTGTTTTATGTATAATATCAAGAAATTCTGCCCAATGCTCAAATTCGGAAACACCCTCTTGAACGGCAGTCTGTGGCTCCTGTGCTACCTGCGGCTGAGGCTTTGCAATTTGTTCCTCTGCCTGAGTAGGTATTTGTGAAGGAGCAGGCTCATTTGCCGTCTGCTGTGGTGGAGCAAAAATCGGTGGCTCCTCTTGAACAGCCTCTTCAACAGGTGCAGGTTGTGTATCCTGCTTTTGAATAGGTGATTGAGCCGATACCGTAACACCTGATTTAACTGCTCGCTCCAGCTGTGCAACTCTGTCAAGCACGGCAGATTGTGATGCATCAAGCTTTGGCTCACAAAGCTTAATAAACGACATCTCCATCTCAATTCTTGAATTAGCACCACTCTTGATTTTAGTTAACGTATCTTGGAATAAATCAAGAGCATAAATAATATTTTCAAGAGTAAATTGCTTTGCAGATGTTACTATTGTGTTAAACTCGTCGTCGGTACAAATAATAAGCTCTCGGCTTTTTTTAACGGCTTTTACAACAAGGAAATTCCTGAAATGATTTATCAGCTCTACACAAAGGCGTTCCATATCATAGCTGTTTTGATATAGATTTGAAATAATCTCCATTGCAGAGGAGCTGTCCCTTGCACAAACGCAATCGGTTAATTTGTAAAGGGCGTCCCTGCTCGCAAGACCGGCAACATCAGATACCAGCATTGAATCAATACTATTGCTACGACTGCTGCATTGGTCAAGAATTGAAAGACCGTCACGAAGTGCACCGTCGGCAATTCTTGCAATAAGCACAGCTGCATCATCGGTTAAGGTCATACCCTCCTTTTGTGCAACCTCCTTAAGCCTAACAGCCATAGTTTCAGGCTGGATACGCTTAAAATCAAAGCGCTGACAACGGGAAAGAATTGTTGCAGGAAGCTTGTGAACCTCTGTGGTGGCAAGAATAAATATTACATGAGCAGGTGGTTCCTCAAGTGTTTTAAGCAAAGCATTGAATGCACCCTGCGAAAGCATATGTACTTCGTCGATAATATACACTCTGTACCTACCTCTTGAGGGGGTATAATTGGCTTCCTCTCTTAAATCACGAATATTATCTACGCCGTTGTTGGAGGCAGCATCAATTTCTACAACATCATAGATTGCGCCACTGTCAAGTCCACGGCAAACCTCGCACTCATTGCATGGCTCACCGTCTATTAAATTTTCGCAGTTAACTGCCTTTGCCAAAATCTTTGCACAGGTGGTTTTGCCTGTGCCACGGGAGCCTGTAAACAAATATGCGTGAGATACTCTGTTTTCCTTAATCTCATTTTTTAGAGTTGAGGTAACATGGTCCTGACCATAAACATCTGAAAAAACTCTTGGTCTGTATTTACGATAAAGAGCCTGATACATAATATTTACCTCCCGAATTTTTAAAACTAAAAGGCAGAAGCTGCTTATTTCATAATGTAACGCACAGACTTGTCTGCGGCACACAGAATAATCCACTTATTGCTGCTCGGTTCCCCGCCTGACAAGGTTCGT
>CAMFYM010000094.1 GCA_946002045.1 uncultured Clostridia bacterium
TTGTCAATACTTTTTTAGCGAAAAAGTAAAAAATTCATTTTTTGGTAATAAAAAAACACGGTAAACAAAATGTTTACCGTGTTGTAGTTATTTGATTACATATTCAGCAATGCGTTTGTTTTTGGATTCATAATTGAATTGTTGCTCTGTGCAAACTCAAGGGCAGTAAAGCAATCCTTTTTTTGTGGAGCAAAATAGGTTTCGTCCATTTTGTATGCCTGAGCCTCCTGCTCAACCTCCGGCTCCTGATAGGTGTAAATATAGCCGTAGAAATATTGACCGTAGTGGCTTGACATATTGTAATAAACCTTTGTGTTAAAATAAGTTCCACGCCAATGTGACTCTGAAATTGTGATTGCGCCGTCGTCTGCAATATCTTCAACTACTGCCACGTGACCTGACCAGCAAGCAACTGCGCCAACTCTTGGCTCACTGCCGTAGTCATAATAATTGTTTGCCTTGTTAATGTACCACCACTCACCTGCGTTACCACGGTCAATAAGTGGTCTTGTGCCGTTAAGCTCATAAACTCGTCCAAATGCATATGCAACACAGTTTGGCATACCGTAGCCTGTTTGTGCATAAGCATTAAGCTCTCTTGTGTAATAAGGCTCACCGTTTGGAGCTGTTAATCTTGGTTCATAATCTTTTGCGAATACTGTTGTAGGGAAAATGCTTAATACGATAATAGTCAATAAAACGGTAATAATGCTGTTTTTAATTAGCTTTCTCATAATTTCCTCCTAAATTTCGGTGTTTTCCGAGGGGAGCCCCCTTTTTTGACACCGTTTGGCATTTTAACATAAAATCGCTTCGTAATCTATGGCAATGGTACACAAGGTTATTTGTAACTTTTTTGTAACCTTTGGCAATAACTAACAAAATTTACACTAAAGCCTTGACAAAATCGCCTACAAAACAGGACAACAGTCTATTAGTGGACAAAACAGCACAAAAAAATCAGGCACCCTGTCATTTAAAACAAGGTGCCTTGAAAAGCATATATTATAATATAATAATTTATTACATTATATATGGAGTTTATACACGGGCAACGCCGTCTTTAATTGCTGCGTCAGCAACAGCCTTTGCAACAGTGTCCTTAATTCTTTCATCAAATGCATATGGAAGGATGTAGTCCTCTGTCAGCTTATCGTCATCAACAAGGGAAGCTATTGCATATGCAGCTGCAATCTTCATATTTTCGGTAATAGCACTTGCTCTAACATCAAGCGCACCACGGAAAATACCGGGGAATGCAACAACATTGTTAATTTGGTTAGGGAAGTCTGAACGGCCTGTACCAACAATTCTTGCGCCGGCAGCCTTAGCCTCGTCAGGCATAATTTCAGGTGTTGGGTTAGCCATAGCCAAAACGATTGGGTCAGCGTTCATTGTTTTAATCATTTCAGGAGTAAGTACGCCGGGAGCAGAAACACCGATAAATATGTCTGTTCCCTTAACTGCCTCTGCAAGTGAGCCCTTTGTCATTTCTCTGTTAGTAACCTTTGCGATTGCCTCTTTAGATGCATTAAGGTTTTCTCTGCCCTCGTAGATAGCACCTGTTCTGTCACAAAGGATAACATCACGAAGTCCCAATGTCATAAGCAGCTTTGCAATAGCAATACCTGCTGCACCTGAGCCGTTGATAACAGCCTTGCAATCGCCAAGTGCCTTACCTGTAAGCTTTGTTGCGTTAATAAGTCCTGCTGATACAACAACTGCTGTTCCGTGCTGGTCATCGTGGAAAATCGGAATATCACATCTTTCCTTAAGCTTTTCTTCAATCTCAAAGCAACGAGGAGCAGAAATATCCTCAAGATTTATTCCACCGAATGAGCCACTGATGTTATAAACAGTTTCAACAAACTCGTCAACATTTTTTGTGCGAACACAAAGAGGGAAGGCGTCAACATCGCCAAACTCCTTAAAGAGCACGCATTTGCCCTCCATAACAGGCATACCTGCCTCAGGACCGATGTCCCCCAAGCCGAGAACAGCAGTACCGTCTGTGATAACTGCAACCATATTCCAACGGCGAGTAAGCTCCCAGCTCTTATTGTAATCCTTTTGAATTTCCAAGCAAGGCTCTGCAACACCGGGTGTGTATGCAAGTGAAAGGGAGTCCTTGTCGTTAACCTTTGCTCTTGCAGTAACCTCAAGCTTGCCCTGCCATTCGCCGTGAAGCCTTAATGATTCCTTACGATAATCCATTTGTAATTGTACCTCTGCTAAATATATTTTTTATTCCCAAGGGAATTTGTATTGTGTAAGACCAAGCTCGTCACGAACAGCAAGAATTTCCTGCTGAACAGACTCGTTGATAGGAACACCACTGTCCTTTCTCTCCTGCCAGATGTCCCACTCTTTTTCGCCTGCTGTGTAAATTCTGTCACAGCCCGGTGCCTTTTCGGAATTACGAACAGAGCGAATAATCTCGCCTGCCTTTTTACGAGTGAGCTCTTCGCCGAGGAAGTGGTCTGTGTCAATAGCAATAAAGAAATGACCAAGATGATAAGGTCTGATATTACCGTTTTCGTCCTTACCGTTAAGATCCTTACCGTAGCTACCGTCCTGAAGAACTGCTGAAAGAAGCTCAATTACCATAGCGTAGCCGAAGCCCTTGTATCCACCAAGCTCCTCACCAATACCACCAAGAGTAGCAAGTGCAGCCTGACCGTCTCTGATTTTCTTAAGAGCAACTCCGGAGTCACCCTCGATAGGCTTACCGTCTCTGCCAATGATTGTGCCGGGATGAACATCCTCGCCTATTCTTTCGTAATACTCAATTTTACCGTTTTGTGTAATTGATGTTGCACAGTCAATGTTAAAATCGAATGCCTCGTCGGTAGGAATACCGATAGTAAGTGGGTTTGTACCAAACATACCCTCAACACCAAAGGTTGGAGCAACAGACGGTCTTGCGTTAGTACCTGTCATACCGATACAACCCTGCTTTGTTGCCATGGTTGTGTAGTAGCCTGCAATACCATAGTGGCATGAATTGCGAACTGCAACCATACCCATACCGTATTTCTTTGCCTTGTCAATAGCCATCTGCATTGATTTGTAGCCGATAACCTGACCCATACCGTTATGACCGTCAACAACAGCAGTGGTTGGTGTTTCCTTTACAATTTCAAAATTAGTTACAGGATTTTGAATACCTGCCTTGATTCTGTCAAGATAAATTGGCTTAAATCTGTTACATCCGTGACTTTCAATACCTCGTCTGTCTGACTCAAGCAAAATATCTGTGCAGATTTTTGCGTCCTCCTCAGGAATACCGTAACCTACAAATGCATCAGTAACGAAATTTGTGATTAAGTCCCAAGGACATACTACCTTACCCATAATAAAACTCCTTTATAATTATTTATCTTTCCCAGTTGCGTGAGCGTTCAACAGCACGCTTCCAGTCAGAATATTTTTTGTTCCTTATTGTTGTTTCCATAGATGGAATAAATATTTTGTCAACCTCACGATTTGCTTCGATTTCGTCCAAATCCGTCCAAACACCTGTTGCAAGACCTGCACAGTAAGCAGCACCAAGGGCTGTCGTTTCAATATTCTTAGGTCTGTTAACAGGTACGCCTGTCATATCTGCCTGAATTTGCATCATAATGTTTGAAACAGATGCGCCACCGTCAACTCTTAAATCCTTTAAGATAATATCGGAATCGTTCATCATAGCCTCAAGCAAATCGGTCATTTGGTATGTTATACTTTCAAGCACAGCACGGCAAATATGCTTTCTGTTAACACCACGGGTTAAGCCAATCATTGTTCCACGGGCATACATATCCCAGTAGGGAGCACCCAAGCCTGTAAAGGCAGGAACAAAGTATAATCCGTTAGAGTCAGGTACCTCTGCAGCCAGCTCGTCACATTCAGGGGCAGTGTGAATAAGCTCAAGCTCGTCACGAAGCCACTTGATAACTGAGCCTGCGTTAAACGCAGAGCCTTCAAGAGCATATGTAATTTTGTCACCAATGCCCCATGCAATACCTGAAAGTAGGTTAGAACGGGAGTTAACTCTTTTATCGCCTGTGTTCATTAAAAGGAAGCAGCCTGTGCCGTAGGTGTTTTTTGCCTGACCACTTTCAAAGCAACCCTGACCGAATAATGCACCCGGCTGGTCGCCGATAGCACCGGCAATGGGAACACCCATAATATCCTCAATACCTGTTATTTTTGCAACCTGACCGTAAACACAGCTTGACGGTTTAACCTCAGGGAGCATACTCATAGGAATACCAAGCTTTTCACACAGGAATGGGTCCCAGCAAAGCTTGTTAATATCAAAGAGCATTGTTCTGCAAGCGTTTGAGTAGTCGGTAACATGCACCTTTCCGTTAGTTAAATTCCAAATAAGCCAGGTGTCAACAGTACCAAAAAGAAGCTCGCCTTTTTCAGCTCGCTCTCTTGCACCCTCAACATTGTCAAGAATCCACTTGATTTTTGTTGCACTGAAGTAAGCGTCAATTAAAAGGCCTGTTGTTTCCTTAATATAATCACTTAAGCCCTCTGCCTTTAGCTCCTCACAGTATTGAGCAGTCCTTCTGCACTGCCAAACAATAGCATTAAAAACAGGCTTACCTGTTTCCTTATCCCAAACGATAGTAGTTTCACGCTGGTTGGTAATACCGATACCTGCAATATCCTTTGGATTTACCTTTTCCTGTCTTAAGCAGGATAGAATAGCACTGATTTGTGAGAACAAAATCTCCATTGGGTCGTGCTCAACCCAGCCTGTCTGTGGATAGTATTGTGCAAATTCATTTTGTGCCTTTGCAACAATTTCACCCTTTTTGTTGAAGATAATGGCTCTGGAGGACGTTGTGCCTTGGTCAAGAGCCATAACAAATTTTTCTGCCATATTTTACCCCTCTCGCATTTTAATTACTCCTTATAATCAAAATGCCTCCTTATTGCTTTTTGGCAAAACAAAAAGCAGGTACATTACCTGCTTTTATTTTACTTTATTTACTATTTAAAGTCAATGATATGCACATCTTTTTTATAATGTTTTAATACATTATATTGGTATATGCATATATCGTTAAAGATTGTTTTCTATATAAGAAACAATATCGTTAACGCTTTCCATTTTTTCAACAATCTCGTCGGGAATTTCAATACCGAACTCGTCCTCGGCAGACATAACAATATCAATAGCATCCAGGCTGTCTGCACCTAAATCCTCCACAAGAAGGCTGTCGAGAGAAATCTCGTTTTCCTCAACATCAAGCTGTTCCGATAATATTGCTCTGATTTTTTCAAATACCATAATAACTGTCACCTCAAAAAAGTTGTTGTTAATGTTGTTATATTATGTTATTATCATATTATAAAATTCATATTGAATTGTCAATATATTTTT
>CAMFYM010000095.1 GCA_946002045.1 uncultured Clostridia bacterium
GAGGCAGGTATGGTTGTTTGGGCAGAAATCCCGTTTATCTCTGTATTTATGGATACTCCGTCTGCAAGGCTTAATACCCTTTCTCAAATGAAGGAGCTTGTTATTCAGTGCTACAATCACCCGTCAATCGTATGTTGGGGTATTGCTAACGAAATTACAATCGGTGAATTAACCGACTCACTTGTTGATAACCTTAACGAGCTTAATGACCTTTGCCATCAGCTTGACAAAACAAGATACACAACTATGGCAAATCTCACTATGGTTGAAATGGATAGCCCTATTAACAGAATTACCGATATTCTTTCATACAATCACTACTTTGGCTGGTATATGGGCAGTGTTGAGGATAACGGACCTTGGCTTGATGAATTCCACAAAATGAATCCCGACATTTGCTTAGGATTGTCCGAATACGGCTGTGAGGGTATCCTTGCTTACCACAACGATAATCCTAATGTTCAGGATTATTCTGAGGAATATCAGGCATATTATCACGAGGAAATGCTAAAAACATTTGCTACTCGTCCTTATCTTTGGAGCACTCATGTTTGGAATATGTTTGACTTTGCATCTGATATGCGTGACGAGGGTGGTGTCAAGGGCAGAAACAACAAGGGACTTGTAACCTTTGACAGAAAGACAAAGAAGGACAGCTTTTATGCCTACAAGGCATTTTGGAGCGATGAAAAATTTGTTCATCTTTGTTCAAGCAGATATGTTGACAGAACAAGCGATGTTGTTACTATCAAGGCATATTCAAATTGTGACAGCGTTACTCTTTTTGTTAACGGACAGGAAACAGAAACAAAATCTGCTGACAAGATTTTTGTATTTGAGGGTGTTAAGCTCCAACCCGGTAAAAACGAGATTAAGGCTGTCAGCAATGACCTTGTTGACGAAATGGTGCTTAATCTTACAGACACACCAAACGAAAGCTATGTTCTTCAGGAAACAAAGGATAATGTTGGCACAGGCGCTACTAACTGGTTTGCTAAATTGCCGGGTTTTGAAGGAATTGACACTGAGGGTGAAATTGAGTACCCTGATGGCGTATTCACCGTTAAGGATAAAATCGGTGATATAATGAAAAATCCTGAGGGCAAAAAGTTCATTGAGGATATGATGGAAATAATTACAAAGGAAATGAATATGAACATTTCAAAGGGTATGTTCAATATGGCTAAAGGCTTTACTATTGAAAAGGTATTCCTTATGGCAGGCAGCAGAATACCAAAGGAAGCAATGGTAGCTGTCAGCAAGAAATTAAATCAAATAAAGAAATAACATCATAAAAAATGCTGTGTAACAATTACACAGCATTTTTCTTTTTCTCTCTTAAATTTTTAAAAAACTCCGTTAAAAGTGCCGAGCATTCGGCTCCCATTACATCCGGCACAATCTCCGGCTTATGATTATACGCAATAGTGTTAAAATCCACCACAGAGCCAAAGGACCCTGCCTTGCTGTCCCTTGCGCCGAAATACACCGTTTTAATCCTTGAATTTATTATTGCACCGGCACACATAGGGCAAGGCTCAAGGGTTACATAAAGCTCGCATTGCCACAATCTCCAGCCACCAAGTCTTTTGCAGGCGTTATCAATCGCCTCTAACTCTGCGTGGTAAAGAGCATTTTTGCCAAGCTCACGCCTGTTCCTGCCCTCGCCGACTATTTCTCCGTCTTTAACAACAACAGCGCCGACAGGCACCTCTCCCTCCAAGGCACTTTCCTTTGCCAGCTCTATTGCTCTAATCATAAAAGCATTTTCCATATTAAACCTGCTTAATAGTCTTAATAGTCAGCCAAATCAACTCTGCAAAAGGAATAATCATCCAAGGGAAAAGGAAGCAGGAGAACCTTTGCCATATTGTTAAATCGCCGGTATATTCCTTTTTGCCACGGGCAAATTGCTTTTTAGCAAACAGATAAACAACAGATACTACGCCTAATACTACCCAAGCAACATAAAATGCCGAAATAACGAATTCCGTTACCTTTTCGCTTGATGCATAAAGCAATATCATTTGCAGTGCAGACATACCGTTATTCAGTCCGTGAATAAAAACAGCAGGCACAATGCTGTCTGTTTTTACCGTTATAAAGCCCAAAACAAGTGCAACGCAAAAGGCAAACACAAATTGAGTAAGATTGCCGTGAAGAAGACCGAAAACAATGCTTACTGCCACAACGCCAAAGCCCTTTCCGTATTTCCTCAAAAGCTGTAACGAGCAACAGCGCATTGCAAACTCCTCGCAAATAGCAGGTACTATTGCTATTGCCACAACGCTTAATATACAAGCAAATATTGAGTCAGGCTTTAATGTTTCGGTTGGCTGGGATGTTATGCCGATTACATTTTTGAAAAATAGAATTACAAAATTTATTACAACCTGCAAAACACAGCAAACAGCCATACCTAAAAATATCCAGCCTGCTGATATTGACGGGCTCAATTTTTTATTAGGAATAACAGGATGTGAATACTTTTTTCTGTTAATCAGTGCAACTATGCCAAAGGGCAACGCAACTGCACAAAGGGAAACTGCAATTACTGAAAAGCAGTATTGAAATGAAGCATTACCGTTATAAAGCTTAGTTAAGCCGGTTACATTGAGCAATAATGCAGATAACACCTGAACAATTAGATATGCAATAATTGCACAACCCATTGTAAAGCTAATCCTTCTTATTTCACGCCTTTCAGCCTGTGCTCTTTGATAGCGCTCAAGCTCACTATTGGCAAATCCGTTATTGTTATTGCTGCTGTTAAAATTATTGGGATTATAGTAGTATTGTGACATCAAATCAATCCTTTTTTTCTTCCTGAATAAATAAATCCGTAAAGTACGGCAGCTCCTTAATCCAATCACAGTATGTATGCCACTCTGCAAGCTTATGATTACGCCTTGCGTAGTAAATATTGCAAAGGTTTTCATAATTAAGAGTACACGTTCTCATTTGATTATATGAGCTTGGGAGAAGCTGAATAATTGTGTACCAAAGCTCCTTATCCTTTGTTTCAAGATAGCGAAACCTTAAATCCTCAAGAGTAGCAACAAGGCTCTCCATAGCCTTTATACCCTCCTCATTCATATGGTCAACAGAAAAATCGGAAAGCTCAAAGGGCTTTGATGTAATCTTATGCATTGTTGAAGTTGAATTAGCAACAGTGCTGACCTTATATGTATCATATTCCTTCCACCAATAAAGAGGTGCAGTAACATCTACTGTTACAAAAATCATCCTGACAAATTTTCTGTGGTCTGTACCGGCAGAGCAAAGGCGCTTTGCCAAGCTCAAATCATTTTCACCGAAAACAAATTTGCCATCATCATCAAAATATGAGTCATACCTTGACCAAGAGTTCAACGGATTTCTTGCACCACGGATTGCATTGTCGAAATTAACAACGCTTGTTCGTTCAATTTTAATCATATCAATCTATATCCTTTGCAATTTTTTTAATTAACTTCTTTAATTCATCCTTTGTATCGGGATGCTTTAAGCCAACCTCAATATTAGCCTGAAGAATACCGAATTTGTTGCCCATATCATAACGGGTACCGTCGTAATCAACTGCCACAACTCCCTTTGTTTGTGCAAGGGTTTTCATTGCGTCTGTCAGCTGAAGCTCGTTATTTGCACCGTTTGGTGTGTTCTCCAAAATATCAAATATTTCCGGTGGCAAAACAACTCTGCCTAAAATTGAAAAATTTGACATAATTTGGTCAGGCGACGGCTTTTCAATCATATCCGTACAGCTGTAACAATTATCCTCCAGCTCCTCAACCTGAAGAGAGCAATACTTAACAATATCCTTGCTTGGAACCTCTTTAACACCAACAGCACCCTTGCCGTATTTTTCATAAGCATCACAAAGCTGCTTTGTAACAGGGTTGTCGGAAATAATAACATCATCTCCGTATAGAACTGCAAAGGGCTCGTTGCCTACAAAGCTCTTTGCACAGAGAACGGCATGGCCTAATCCCTTTGTTTCCTTTTGGCGTATAAAGTAAATATTGCCAAAATTAGAGCATTGCATAACATCCTCATAAAGCTGCTTTTTGCTGTCATCTGCCTGAAGCCTTGACTCCAGCTCAATAGAATGGTCAAAGTGGTCCTCAATAGCACCCTTGCCTCTGTTAGTAATAATAAGGACATCCTCTATGCCTGATGCAAACGCTTCCTCAACAATATACTGAATTGCAGGCTTGTCAACAATATTAAGCATTTCCTTTGGTATAGCCTTTGAAGCAGGCAAAACTCTTGTGCCTAAGCCTGCTGCCGGAATTATCGCTTTTTTTACTCTCATAATGCTTCTCCTGTTATTGAATAAATGATGTTACTAAATCAATAATAAGCCAACACAGCATAGGCACAAACAGGTTTGTTCCACCGATTTTGCCTAAATAAAGCCTCCTCATTTCCTTGGGAGAGATTGACTGTGCAAAAAGTGGGGACTCAAGTGAACCACCGTTTTCTAATGTTTCATCAACCTTGCCGATAAGAGAAAGCACCCTTGCTCTGTAAAGCTTATCTGCAAAAAGTGCCGTTACTAAATGAATCAGTATTCTAACACCTGCAATAATTGCTATTGCCGGATATATTTCATTAGCAAGTGTTGTCATTTGCTCTAATAATTCCGTATCGGGATTTAGTAGAAATTCCTGTGACATAATTGTCTGTGCATTTGCACTGATAAATGCTGTGTAATGGGAAATCTGCTGATAGAATACTCCGTTAACAACAAACTGAACAATAAGGCTGATTGCTAATAATATAATTCCGGGTGTATAAATCTTCCTAAACAAAAGATAATACGGTCCGAAAAAAAGACCTCCCCAATTCCACGAAACACTTTTGTTCTTAATAAATTTAGGGATAAAGCGCTGTGAATTAGTCCTTACTGTTGCAGCAATATCACAGATTTTTTTGCCCTCAATCTCGCTCTCATCGTTGTCATAGGGAGATGCAGCAGGCATAAACATAGTAGTATAACGGTCGCTTTTTGCGTTACTTTGTGGGTTGTTGGTGCCACCGTCAGTATTCTCGTTTGCTTGTGGCTGATTGTCGCCAACGCTCTCCGACTCATTAGAAAAGCTGTATTCAAATCCGTCCTTATGCTTATCCTCGTTAAAGCAATGACCGAGAGAATTATAACATTCCCTGTGATGAGGAGTGCCGCATTGGGGACAAATTACTACTACATCATCAGTATTTGAAAGCTCCTTATGACAAACAGGGCATTTTTCATTAGGTGAAATATACATTGATAAACCTTCCTTATATAGTTAGTATATTATATCATAACAAACGCAGTCACTTCAAGTACAATCTGTCTCTTATACACATCTGACGCTGCCGACGAAGGCTTAGGTG
>CAMFYM010000096.1 GCA_946002045.1 uncultured Clostridia bacterium
TTTATTGACTATTTGACAACTTAATTTTATAATATATAAAAATAAACTTATTAGGTGATAAATTGAAAAGATTACTTGTTTATTTAAAGGGGTATGTGGCACAATCAATTTTTGCTCCGGTATTCAAGCTGTTGGAGGCAAGCTTTGAGTTGATTGTACCTCTTGTTATAGCATCAATTATTGATGTGGGAATTAAGAATAACGACATACCGTATATCATTAGCAGAAGTGGTGTTCTTGTTGTGCTTGCTCTTGTGGGTATGGTTGCAGCCATTACTGCTCAGTATTTTGCAGCAAAGGCAGCAACAGGCTTTGGTAAGGAGCTTCGTCACGATTTATACAAAAAAATACAATCATTGTCATTTAACGAGCTTGATGAAATAGGCGTTTCAACTCTTATAACAAGAATGACTAACGACACCAATCAGGTGCAAAACGGTGTTAATCTTGTGCTAAGGCTTTTGCTCCGTTCTCCTTTTATTGTAGTTGGTGCAATGGTAATGGCGTTTTTTATTGACGCAAAAAGTGCTTTGATATTCCTTGCAGCAATTGTACTGTTGTCGATAGTTGTTTTTGGCATTATGGCTTATACTATTCCAAGGCATAAGCAGGTTCAGTCAAGTCTTGATGATGTTACTCTTATTACAAGAGAAAACCTGTCCGGTGTCAGAGTTATCAGAGCCTTTACTCAAGAGGATAACGAGATAAAGGAGTTTAAAAGGCGAAACAATCTGTTATCCTCACTGCAAAAGGGTGTGGGCAGAATTTCAGCCCTGCTTAATCCTGTCACCTATGTTATTATAAATATTGCTATTATTGTTCTTGTGTACTACGGTGCGATAAATGTTGACAAAGGTAGCTTAACTCAAGGACAGGTTGTTGCTCTTTATAACTATATGAGCCAAATTCTCATTGAGCTTATTAAGCTTGCAAATCTTATTATTACTGTCACTAAAGCTTTTGCATCAGCAGACAGAATTAACTTGGTTTTTGATAAGGAAAATACACTTGAGCACAACAGCAATAGTACAAAATCATCCTCATATATTGAGTTTGATAATGTGTCCTTGCAGTATAAAACTGCTTCGGATGAAACGCTGACAGATATTTCATTTACGGCAAATAGGGGAGATATTGTAGGTGTTATCGGTGGTACAGGCTCAGGTAAAACAAGCCTTGTTTCCTTAATACCTCATTTTTATGACTGCACCAAGGGTACTGTTTATGTTGACTGTAGAGATGTTAAGAGCATGGATACTGCTTTGCTAAAATCGAAAATAGCCTATGTTCAGCAAAAGGCAGTTTTGTTTAAGGGAACAGTTAGAGATAATATGAGGTGGGGCAAGGGTGATGCCACAGATGATGAGATAATAAGCGCACTCAATCAGGCACAAATATACGATATAATTATGGAGAAGGGTGGACTTGATTTTGTTATCACCCAAAACGGTGGCAACCTTTCAGGTGGTCAAAAGCAAAGGCTTTCAGTTGCTCGTGCATTAGTGGCACAGCCGGAAATTTTAATACTTGATGACTCATCATCAGCACTTGATTTTGCAACAGAGGCGAAATTAAGAAACGAGATTTATAAACTTTCTTATAATCCAACTGTATTTATTGTGTCACAAAGAGCATCATCTGTTATGAGCGCAGATAAAATTATTGTGCTTGACGACGGCTGCTGCGTTGGATGTGGAACACATAGTCAGCTCCTTGAAAATTGCGAGGTTTATAAAGAAATCTACTCCTCTCAATTTGGAAAGGAGGATGAATAATGAACAGTAAGGAAACACTTAAAAAGGTATTAAAATATATTGACAGATACAAATACTATCTTGCTTTATCAATGATTTTTGCAGTAGTAGTTGTTGTCTTAACCCTTTATGCACCAATCCTAATTGGTAGGGCTATTGACTGTATTGTTTCAAAGGGCAATGTAGATTTTATTACCATTATTTCTATCCTGACAAGGCTTGGTATTATTATCGGGATAACAGCATTAGTCCAGTGGCTAATGAATGTTTGCAATAATAAGATTGCCTATAATGTTTCAAGAGACTTGCGTGAAAAAGCCTTTGAAAAAATTGAGTCATTGCCCTGTAATTACATTGACGCACACTCCAAGGGCGACATTGTAAGCAGAGTAATCAACGATGTTGACCAGCTTTCAGACGGGCTGTTAATGGGATTTACACAGTTTTTTACAGGTGTAATCACCATATTAGGCACAATCGGATTTATGCTGTCAATTAACCTGTGGATAACACTTGTTGTAGTGCTAGTTACACCGTTGTCTTTTTTTATTGCTCGGTTTATTGCTAAAAAAACATACAAAATGTTTTCCCTTCAATCAAAAACGAGAGGTGAGCAAACTGCATTTATTGACGAAATGATTTCAAACCAAAAGGTTGCAGATGCTTACAATATGAGTAAGGAAAATCTTGAACGATTTGATGACATCAATAATCGACTTGCATCTTATTCATTAAAGGCAACATTCTTCTCGTCAATTACCAATCCTGCCACTCGATTTGTTAACAGCATTGTGTACGCAGCAGTTGCTCTTTTTGGTGCAATTTTAGCTGTAAATAATGTAATAACAGTAGGCGTTTTGTCCTGCTTTTTGGCATATGCAAATCAGTACACAAAGCCCTTTAACGAAATAAGTTCTGTTGTTACAGAGCTTCAAAATGCACTTGCCTGCGCTTCAAGAGTATTAAGGTTGATTAAAGAGGACAGTGTTACAGCTGACAAGGATAATGCAACAGAGCTAAAAAACACAAAGGGTGAAATAGAAATAAGGAATCTTTCATTTTCATATTCACCGGATAAGGAACTTATGAAAAACCTTAATTTGAAGGTTTCGCAAGGAAAAACTGTTGCAATCGTAGGACCCACAGGATGTGGTAAAACAACACTTATTAACCTGTTAATGAGATTTTATGATATTCAGTCCGGTGATATTATCCTGGATGACATCAGCATTTATGATATTCAACGAAAATCATTAAGGCAGAATATCGGCATGGTGCTTCAGGATACCTGGTTGAAGACAGGTACTATTGAAGATAACATCAAGCTTGCCAAGCCAAATGCGACTCATGATGAGGTAGTAGAGGCTGCAAAATCAGCATATGCCCACTCCTTTATTAAAAGATTACCAAGGGGATATGATACTTTAATAGGTGAGGACGGAGGCTCATTGTCACAGGGTCAAAAGCAGCTTTTATGTATTTCACGCCTAATGCTTTCTCCACCACCAATTCTTATTCTTGACGAGGCTACATCGTCTATTGATACCCGAACGGAGATTAAAATTCAAAAAGCATTTAACAAGCTTATGCAGGGCAGAACCACCTTCATAGTTGCTCACAGGATTTCAACTATTAAAAATGCAGACATAATCCTTGTTATGAACAATGGCGATATAGTAGAGCAGGGTAGTCATAAGCAGCTTCTTGAAAGAAAAGGATTTTATTACACCCTTTATAATTCACAATTTCCAAAAACAGAATAAAAAAATCATCTTTCGTTTTATTGCGAAAGGTGATTTTTTTATAACTATTAGTTTTTATTATCAATCATTTTTATTATCAATCATTTGACTTTTTTCGTTTTGTTCAGAAAGCCTGTTTGCTCTCTTTTCCGCAAGCTCAACAATCATTTGCTGCTGAAGCTTTCCGTGAATAGGATAGATAATGAAGGCCACACCGTAAAGTCCTCTTGCAAGTGCCGGAAGTACACAGAATATTGTCCAAATACCGTTAAGAATATTTGGGTCTGTCTGTGGAATAGCGTTTCCTAACGAGTCTGTGAGAGGTACATAGTTAATCCAAGTTAATACCATACCTGAAAGCCATCCGGTAACAGATGTAGCAAGCTTAACAAAATAATTTTGTACTGTGGTAACAAGCGCCTCGTTTCTTAAGCCGTGCTTCCATTCCATATAATCAAGTGCCTCGGCAGTAACAATCTGACCACTAACCAAAAGCAATTTGTTGGGCAGTCCGCAAATGGTAAGTGCAAAAATAACCCAAATAAGATTAAGTATGTAATGGTCGCTAAAGGTTTGACCAAATGGGTGATAACCAATAAAGAATAAGGTCATATATGCAAAAAAGCCAAATAATCCGGCAATAATTGATGTTGCTCTTGCACCGAATTTTTTAACCATCTTTGCAGCAAGTGGTACCATAATATAATTAGGAATACCGGTAAACAATCCACAGATAGTTTGATTCATCAGCGAGCCTGTATTGTTAAGCCAAAAGTATTGCTCTGATGAGCCACCAACTGACTTAAAGGAGTTAAAGAAATTTGCAATGATTACTACAAACAATGGTCTGTTTGTAAATATGTTCTTAATAGATTCAAGGACCGAAGTTTCCTTAATTTCCTCACGGCTCATAAGAGGTACACGCTCTCGCATATTGAAAAAGCCGAATATTGCAAAGGAGGCTGCCAACGCAATCATAAAGTAAGCAAAGCCGGAGTAAATGCCCTTCATTGTAATTTTGCTGCTAAGCTTTGGTAACAGCGTTACAAGAATAGGAACAAGTGACGGCAGCCATGTGCCAAACAGCTCAAAAAACTTTGTGGTAGTAATTAAATTATCTCTTTCATCAGTGTTAGGTGTGATGTTGTATATCATCAGTCCCCAAGCACCGAAGTAGCTCATACCAAGACCGTAAATCAGTATAGCAACCAATGCCCATGCTACCTTTTGCTTTGCAGAAATATCGGGAGCAGTAAACATCATCGCTCCACCAACAACCCACAATGGCAACGGAAGAATAAAGAATGGTCTGATTCTACCCCATCTTGTTCGTGTTCTGTCGATAATTAAGCCTGACAATGTGTCATCTACTGCATCATAAATTGAGGCAATAAGGTTAATATTTGCATAAGCAGTTGTGTTCAACTTTAAGAACTGAATCATAAAGAATTCTTTAAAGGCGTCAACAAACTGACTTAGGTTCTTTTGTCCGAAATTAACAAGAACATACGCAGCAATCTCTTTTGGAGTAAGATAACGCTTTCGTGTGTAGGCGAGCTTGTCAAGCTCATCAACTTCGTCTTGAACAATAATTTCTTCAGCCAAAGTATTCCCTCATTTCTCATTGACTAATGTGGTGTTTTCACCTATTTACCCTTTAATAGTAACACAATGTTTTAACTAAATCAACAACAAA
Organism: uncultured Clostridia bacterium; assembly: GCA_946002045.1. GTDB lineage: Bacteria > Bacillota > Clostridia > Oscillospirales > Acutalibacteraceae > Eubacterium_R. The sequence continues at coordinate 5,193 of CAMFYM010000096.1, forward strand.
ATAACATATAAATTGTATTTTC
>CAMFYM010000097.1 GCA_946002045.1 uncultured Clostridia bacterium
GCCTCCTCAATGCTTTGACTTGAAAAAAATGGTTCTCTAATATAATCATCAACTGACGAAAAGGACATAGCACGACGGTTAAAGCCGTTTAAAAACCTTTCGCAAAGGGAGTTAAGTGTGCCCAGCAATGCACTTGGTGCCATTGCGATTGCACCACCGAAGAACAGTCCCTCAACAACAGTTGTGCAATAAATCATTGCTATTGAGCCAATGGCAAAGCCTGCAAATGCATAGGTAATACTCTCGGCATACAGGGCTATTGCATACGGAATAAGATATTCGGGATGTCCCAAACAGGCAAGGTTAATCACCAAATCAATCAATATAGGCAGAAAAATTGCCAAATCCATTAAGCAAATGCTTGCCTTAACTCTGTTGCCAAACAGCGTTTTCCTGTCTGCACTGCCTGACAAATAAACATTGACCATCTTTTTTTTGCTCAAAAATCTAAAGGCAAAAAGTGCATACAGTCCACCTAACGCCAAAAGCATTACGCCTATTGCCTGACCGTTGCCGGTGCCTGTTAAAAAGGACGCATAGTTATCGGACAGTCTAATGCTCTTTGCCGTTGTATCATACATAATGCCGGTAAAAACAGTAAACAACGGCTGTGCTACAAAAGCAAACAAGGAAAACAAAAAGGTGACTACCGTTGGCACAATAACGCTTTTCATTGCCACGGACAAATCATATTCCTTAACACTCTTACTCACTGAATATTGATGAGATGTCATATTCCCTGTCCTCCATTTCATTAAGTAATACCTCCTCAACCGAAAGCATAACGCTGTCAATATGAATTGGATTTAGCTTGCCGAACACGCCCTCGTCAACAGCGCTGTCCGTAATAACAACTACCATTTTGCCGTCAATCTTAATATCACGGCAGGGTATTCCCTCCAGCTCGTCTGCTGAAATCTCTCTGTCAAAAATAAGCCTGTATTTTTTATAGGCACTGCCGGCGTCATCAACAGTAACATTAAGTGCAAGCCCCTTGCCGTTAAGCAGAGCCACTCTGTCACAAAGGTTAGCAAGCTCCTGCAAATTGTGACTGCTCATTAAAATTGAGCAATCTGTTTCTGCCATATATTCGATAAAAATATTTTTGCAAAGCTCACGCTTTTGTGGGTCAACACCGTCAAACACCTCGTCCAAAAGCATATATTTCGGTCTTGATGCCAAAGCCAAAACAATTTCAGCCTGCCTTTGCATACCCTTTGAGAAGGATTGCAGGCTTTTACGCCTGTCAAGCCCCATAACATCTGCCATTTTTGTGAACACAGCATCGGAAAAATCGGGATAATATCCCTTGTAAAAGCTCCTCATTTTTTCAAGATTGGCACCACGGGGAAAGTATAATTCATCAGGAATAAAGAACAGCCTTTCACGGAGCCTGCCGTTATCAAAAACATCCTCTCCGTCAATAAGCACCTGTCCCTTTTCAGCCTTATATATGCCTGCACACGCTTTAAGCAGGGTGGTTTTACCGGCACCGTTATAGCCCACAATACCGAATATTGAGCCATTGTCAACAGTAAGGCTTACATCCTCAATAGCAGTAAAATCGCCGAATTTTTTAGTAATATTTTTAACCTCAATCATTTGTATCACCAGCCTTATATATCTCTTTAACCAAATCAATAGCCTGCTTTTCCGTTACGCCCTTTGATTTACCGGATGCAAGTGTAATTCTAATATCCTCCAGCGAGTCGGCGACAACCTTTTTGTTGCCCAGGGCAGTTTCGCTGACAAAAATACCCTTGCCCTGTGCAGTAAATATTATTCCGTCAGCCTCCAGCTCTGCCAATGCGTGCTTAATTGTATTTACATTTATATTCAGCATATTTGACAGGCTCCTGATTGACGGAAGCTTATCGTTAGGCTTATACACCCCTGTATTTACAAGCATAATTATTTGCTCCTTAATCTGCTCATAAATAGGCACACGACTGTGGTTGTCTATTAAAATCACCTAATCATCTCCCTTCAAGTCTAACTGTGCTACACTATCTATCACAGTTTAAATTTATCACACTCTCAATCCTTTGTCAATAGGCAAAAATACAACAGCTCCCCTTTATTTGCCTTTTATCCCCTCAGTCGCAAAAATGCGACAGCTCCCCTTTATTACATTAAAAGGGGAGCCAACCTTATTTGCCTCCTCTGTGTAAGAGGAGGTGGCACACCTTTGGTGTGACGGAGGAGTTGTCATTTATATTGAATTACAATCCCTCAGTTTCGCTACGCTCAACAGCTCCCTTTGCACAAGGGAGCCCTTTTTGTTCACATCCAGCTCTCGTTTATTTGCCTTTTATCCCCTCAGTCGCATAAAAATGCGACAGCTCCCCTTTATTACATTAAAAGGGGAGCCTTAATCTTTTGTTATGCTTTTTTTGTTGTGGTGGTTGTGGTGGGCTTTGGCTTTTTATACTTGCTGTATGTAGTATAATTCACCTTGCCGTTAACACTTCGCTTTAGCACATAGGTGCTGCCGTCCTTTGAAACATCAACATCAACAACGCCTACGCTTATGTCGTCCTTGGCATAAATTGTGCAGGTTAATGTGCCCTCCGACGCCTTAACCTTTAGCAGTAAATCCGTATCTGTATTGTTTTTAAAGGTAAAGTCCTGTGTATTCCACTGAACAGTTGCGTCTGCCCCAAGGGGAACATAGCTAATCTCCAACGAATGGCAGGCACGATTTGTTATCTCAAGATTTGCTCTTAATGCCGATTGAAAAACGGTGGAGCTTACCTGACAGATACCACCACCAAGTCCGTCAACAAATTCGTCACCCTGAACAACCTTTGCCTCCTTATATCCGGCAAGGACAGTACGCTTGCCTACCGTTTGGTTAAAGGAAAAAACTTTGCCCTTTGGGATAACAATATTATTAAGCCTTTTTACTGCGTTTTTGATATTAACGGTTCTGGTAGTATTTGATGTGTCGTAATATGTTGTATATGATGACAGCTTGTATGGATAGCTACCGTCACTGTTTTTATTAAGATGAGGATAAACAGTATTTGTTGCCTGCTCCTTAAAGGTAGTATTAAGGTCCTCTGTTGTTCGTGTGGTAGTAGTTGTGGTGGTTGTGGTGGTTTTCTCTGCTTCGGTAGTGGCGCTAACGCCTGCCGTTTCACTGCATCCCACCAACGAAGCACAAAGAATAACACCAATCAGCACCGTTGCCAATATTTTTTTCAATTACTTTTTCTCCTTGTATGGCTTTTTAACATCAACCCAGCCATCCTTGATTACCTGTCTTGCACGGGCAACTGCCAATGCCTTATCGGGAACATCATCTGTGATTGTTGAGCCTGCTGCAATATATGCCTCGTTGCCAATCTTCACAGGAGCAACAAGATTTGTGTTACAGCCGATAAATGCACCGTCGCCGATTTTACAGCGATGCTTTTCCTTGCCGTCATAGTTGCAGGTAGCAACTCCACAGCCGTAATTAACGCCACTGCCCACATCGCTGTCACCGATATATGTCAGATGAGCAGACTTGGTGCCTTCGCCGATTGTTGAATTTTTAACCTCTACAAAGTTGCCGATATGAACGCCCTTTTTAAGTGTAGAATTATCTCTTACCTTAACAAAAGGACCACAGTCGGCACCGTCCTCTACTGTGCTGTCAAGAATTTTGCAATTATCAAGAACAACATTATCGCCGATTGTTGAACTGTCGATATATGTGTTTGGACCGATTACACAGCCACTGCCGATAACCGTGTCACCGAGTATAATAGTATTGGGAAGAATTACCGTTGAGTTGCCGATTTTAACATCCTTGCCAATCATTACACCGTCTGTGCAGGGAATATCAACGCCCTCCACCATAAGCCTTGTGTTAATATTTCTTCTCATTATAGTGTTAAGGTCGTTTAGCTGCTTCCTGTCGTTTGCACCTAAAATAACCTCGCTGTTTTCCACAACATAAGCACCTGCGTTTTTGCCCTCGTTAATTAAAATCTCTAAGGTGTCTGTAAGGTAATACTCGTTTTGTGCGTTGTTGTTGGTGATTTTGCCAAGAGCATAAAGAAGGTCACCACCGTTAAACCAATAGCAGCCTGCGTTTGATTCGTTAATTTTCTTCTCCTCGTCATTAGCGTCCTTATGCTCAATAATTCTTAAAAGAGTACCGTTTTCATCTCTTTGAATATGGCCGATACCCTCTGTGTCGTCAACAATGGCACTGATGAGAGTAATTGAATTATTGTTTTCCTTATGGTACGTATACGCCTTGTTAATTGTTTGAGCATCCATAAGAGGACCGTCGCCGTTCAAAATCAAAATCTCGTCATCGGTATGACCCTTGATAAATTCCGTTGCCTGCATTACTGCGTGGCCTGTGCCAAGCTGTGGCTGCTGAAGGGCAGTCTTAATATCCTTGCCCACATAGGCCTCCACCTCTTCGTGCTTATATCCTGTAATTACGCAAATATCCTCTGCCCCTGCCTCCTTAACTGCGTCAATAACATAGCTAATCATAGGCTTAAAAATAACATTACACATAACCTTTGGGCAGTCGGCCTTCATTCTTGTACCTTTACCACCTGCAAGAATTATTGCACATTTCATATCGTTTTCCTCCGAAAGCATTATTTTTACAAATACAATTATGCACCAAATTTTGTGATTTTTCAAGACAAAATAAAATTTTTAACAATAATGGTAAAAAATCTTAAAAAATGTTTGTAATTTGACTTTTTATATGTTATAATTCAATCGCATTATACTGTCCCTTTGTGACATTAGCCATATTGGACAAGTATAGTAACTAATTCATCAATAATATTTTTGGAGGTATTCTCAGTATGGCAAAAAAGTTTTGCTACCTTTTTTCAGAAGGTAATGCTAACATGAGAGAGCTTCTCGGTGGTAAGGGTGCAAACCTCGCTGAGATGACAAACATCGGTCTTCCTGTACCACAGGGCTTCACAATCACAACTGAAGCTTGTACTCAGTACTACGAAGACGGCCGTCAAATCAATGACGAAATCATGGCAGAGATTAACGAGTACATCGGCAAGATGGAGGAAATCACCGGCAAAAAGTTCGGCGATATGGAAAATCCACTTCTCGTTTCTGTTCGTTCAGGTGCAAGAGCATCTATGCCCGGTATGATGG
>CAMFYM010000098.1 GCA_946002045.1 uncultured Clostridia bacterium
CAGTGATGTCATATATGCACGAGTTTTATTTTGAATCTGCTGCAATGATACTTGCTCTCATTACCCTTGGAAAGATGCTTGAGGCACGCTCAAAGGGCAAAACCACTGATGCTCTTAAAGGATTGATGAGGCTGGCTCCCAAAACAGCAGTTCTCTATCGTGATAATACCGAAATTACCGTGCCCATTGAACAGGTTTTAAAGGGTGATGTTTTTGTTGTTCGTCCGGGTGAAAATATCCCTGTGGACGGAATAATTTTAGAGGGAAGCAGTGCAGTAGATGAATCTACTCTTACTGGTGAGAGCATTCCTGTGGACAAAACAGTCGGAAGCACAGTTTCTGCAGGAACGCTTAACCAATCAGGATTTATCCGATGTGAAGCAACAAGAGTGGGAGAAGATACCACACTTTCGCAGATTATTCAAATGGTAAGCGATGCTGCTGCAACAAAAGCACCGATTGCCAAGGTTGCAGACAAGGTATCGGGAGTATTTGTGCCTGCCGTTATTATTATTGCCGTAATAACCACAATAGCTTGGCTTGTTGCAGGACAGACAGTAGGCTTTGCCTTAGCAAGAGGTATATCCGTTTTAGTAATAAGCTGTCCCTGTGCCCTTGGACTTGCCACTCCTGTTGCAATTATGGTTGGTAACGGAATGGGTGCAAAGAACGGTATTCTCTTTAAAACTGCCGTATCCTTGGAAAAGACGGGCAAGACGCAGATTATTGCACTTGATAAGACGGGAACGATAACCCAAGGGGCACCCAAGGTTACGGATATGATTTCCGTAAACGGTATAAGCGAAAAGGAGCTTTTGTCTATCGCTTATGCATTGGAGAAAAAAAGTGAGCATCCACTGGCACAGGCAATTACTCAAATTGCAGAGCAAGATGGTTTGACAGTTGGCGAGGTAGATCAGTTCAAAGCCTTACCCGGTAACGGACTTACTGCATTCCTTGACGGTGCAGTTTTGATTGGTGGTAGTTATAAATTTATCAGCCAACAGATTTCCGTGCCTGATGAAATAAAAGAAAAATCAGAGCGACTTTCGGAGGAAGGAAAAACGCCGTTGTTCTTTGCTAGCAACGGTAAGCTTTATGGTATTATTGCCGTTGCAGATACTATCAAGGACGACAGTCCACAGGCAATAAAGGAAATGCAAAATATGGGCATTTATGTGGTTATGCTGACAGGCGATAATGAGCGTGCAGCAAAGGCTATCGGAGCAAAAGCAGGCGTTGATGAAGTAATTGCCGGTGTGCTCCCAGATGGCAAGGAAAGTGTAATCCGTGAGCTACGGAAAAAGGGAAATGTGGTTATGGTAGGCGACGGAATAAATGATGCGCCTGCACTTACAAGCGCTGACATTGGAATCGCCATTGGCGCAGGCTCAGATGTTGCTATTGATGCAGCCGATGTGGTACTGATGAAAAGTTGCTTATCCGATGTTCCTGCAGCAATCCGTTTAAGTCGTGCAACGCTGCGAAATATTCACGAAAATCTGTTTTGGGCATTTATTTATAATATTATCGGTATTCCGTTAGCAGCCGGTGTATTTATCAGTGTACTGGGTTGGCAGCTCAATCCCATGTTTGCAGCAGCAGCTATGAGCCTATCCAGCTTCAGTGTAGTCACCAACGCACTGCGCTTAAATTTCTTTAATATGCATAATTCCAAACGGGATTACAAAATCAATAAAAAATTAAAAGCTACAAACAAAAAGGAGACGAAAAAAATGGAAAAAACATTAAAAATTGAAGGTATGATGTGTGAGCATTGCGAAATGCATGTTAAAAAAGCACTTGAGGCACTTGACGGCGTAAAGAGTGCCATTGTCAGCCACAAAGCAAATACTGCTGTTGTAACTATGGTAAAAGAGATTTCTGATGACATTTTGAAAAAGGCAGTTGTAGATCAAGGCTATCAGGTAATTGATATTCAATAATTTGGGAGGGTAAAAGATTGAGTATCGAAAAAGGATATTATATATTGTATTATCAATAACGCTGTCAACTCATTAACCGAATACGGAGGCACGGTACTTATACCTGATGGAATTGATGTAGTGAATTGCTGCGATGTTAATATCAAAAAATTCCTTAAAACAAAATACGCAAAAATAAAAAAAGCAGCCATTTCTTTTATAGTTAGAAATGACTGTTTTTTTAATTGGCACTCTGTTTTTATCCCCTTTTCCGTTCGTAAATGGTCAACAAGTGGTCGTTAAAAATCTACTGATTTTTTGAATATGCCCATGTTTTGCCTAATCGTATTTTTAACAGCTTACCGTCATTAACGAGCCTTGATAGAATACGATTAGCCGTTGCCGATGAAACACCTAACAATTCTCTCAAATCTGCGTTCATAATATACTCGTTTTTATCAAGAAAAACCTCAATAATGCTCCAACGATAATCATTTTTATCTGCTTTGTTTTTTTGAGGCTTACTGCCTTGGGATACCTCCAAAAGAGCTTCTTCAATGGCAGACAGCATAAATTCAATAAAAGCAGTTGACTGAGCTATATCGTTTGAAATGTTGATTGCATTGTAGTACTCGTCCTGTCTGTCGTGGATAATTGATTCAACAGGAATCCAAGCAAAAATAGAATTCCATTTTGACAAAAGCAGAGTATGCCACAATCTGCCAATTCTTCCGTTACCGTCTGCAAATGGGTGTATGACCTCAAATTCGTAATGGAACACACAGCTTTTTATAAGCATAGGCAATTCGCTGTTCTCAACCCATTCAAGCAAATCAGTAACCAAATCGGGAACATATCTCGGTAATGTTCCGAAATGCAAAACATTACCCTTTGAATCAACAACTCCCACTGGCTTTGAACGGAAAGCACCTGACTCGCTTACCAAATCACGCATCATTATGCTATGAGCAAACAAAAGCGAATCAACGGAATAAGGATTCAACTCATCAAGATGCTCATAAATTTCGTAAGCATTTTTTACCTCTGCAATATCCTTGGGTGGAGCTATTACTCTTTTGCCTGAAATAACGGCAGTAACCTGGTCAATGCTCAATGTGTTCTGCTCAATAGCAAGTGAGGAATAGATAGTGTTAATTCTGTTTGTACGCCTTAAGGTCGGATTACTTGACAAACTCGAACTCACACTCACTTGACCCACAAGCTGGGAAATCTCAGCAACCTTATTTAGTATCTCGTCTGAAATTTGAAATGGATATTTGTTCATAGTATCACCGTATACATTATACCATTTCATCAATCAAAAATCAACTCATCAATCAATTATTTTGTGAATTTGATTGATGAGTTGATTTATTACATTCCAAGAATATTTTTCGCCTTTAATTACAGATAAGCAAAATAATTATTTGATACAGTACATATTTTAACACCATTACCAAATTGTTATAGACGAATAATGTGCACAGGGAACGGTTCCCTGTGTTCCATTGTGTCTGATACCGTTTTCATAATAGGCATATTTTTGTTTGACAAGTTTCGCAAGCTTAAGGGGTGGGGTTGCCACCCCTTTTTGTTTTCTAACATGAGGAGCTTTACTATATATTGCTTTAAGCCGATTTATTTATGCCACCAAGAAATATTTCCTCTGTTAAATGCATAATCTTTTTTGCTCTGCAATTTTCAAGGTCCCAATAATATATGTTATAATGTCCATCACAATAAACAACACCATTGTTGTTTATGTTTATTAGTCTATTATTATTACTGCATGATTTATTTACAACACTACTTAAATATTCAATATTTGTATTTTCTACAGAGTTGTTTGAAAAATTGAATATTTTTGTTGTATAGCTTTGACTTTCTGTCGAAGTGAATATGACATTATCGTTATATTCCATAGGGAGAATTCCCGAACCTATTCTGTTTAATGTACCGTTATAAAACAATAATTCTCCAACTGATGAACTATAATTAACATCAGTATTTATTATTGCATAATATAGTATAATGTTATCATTTACGGAAAAATACATATTTGGCGTGCAATCATCATAATACGCATCAAATAAATATACTATTTCTTTCTTGTCGAAATCCAATTTGTAGAATTTTCCATCAGAATTCATAAATACAGGATTTTTCTTGTAAATGCAAATATCATTATTAAAAGGAATCCAATTTGGTAACTCTATTCCGATAACATCTTCATCTTGTTTTATAACATACCTTTTATTATCCTTAAGTCCATAACAATACAAAGAACCTTCATAAGAAATAACACTTACAAGTTCAGAATATCCATTGATTTTAATTTCTACCCTTTCACCGTTTTCAAATGAAAATGTTCTTGCAATATTATCTTCAGAATTTGTTGTTACTATCAGATCATCTAATACATATGTATAAGCTTTATTAGTACAAGCTGACAGAGTTAAAATTATCAAACATACTATTGATAGTGATATTATTTTTTTCATAATTTTCTCCTTTTTAACGCAATAAGCAATCTAATAAACACCAAGGCTGTTAATTGTGCTAAAGCATATTCTAATCCCTTAATATCATATTTTATTTGGTATGTCAATATTTTTTAGATTTTATTGACACAGAGAACCGTCCCCTGTGTTCCAGATATAATATCATAAATAAATCACACTATCAACAAATCAGGCACAGCCTTACGAAATCTTAATAAAGAATCGTGTCAATCTTTTTGCTGCCAAACTCATAAAATAGTATTGTAATAAATGTAATGTCTATTGATTATTTGGTTAAAATATGTTACAATTTATTTGTTACAAATGTTACATTTAAAATAAAAGGAGATAAAATGGCAAATTATACAGATGAGCAATGGAATACTAAAAAGGTTTCCATTATGGAAAAGAGCTTTGACGGACTTGCCGAGTTAGGACTCCACGGCATAAGTATTCGCACCTTGGCTAAGCAGTGTGGATATAGCACAAGTGCGATTTATACATATTTTGAGGATTTGGATGACCTTATTATTCAGTCCACAGAGCATTGTATGGCAAAGGTTGAAGACGACTTTATGGCAAAGGCTCCCACCGATGTGGAGGACTTGTGGAGGTTTATTGACGAGATACCCTATTGGACAGCAAAAAAACACGGCAAGAAATACAGACTTATGTATCAGGT
>CAMFYM010000099.1 GCA_946002045.1 uncultured Clostridia bacterium
GCGTCATCAAAGGCAAGCTCCTCGCCACCTGCTATAACATATCTTGTGCCTACTGACTGATTTTCAGCCCTTGTCAGCAGCTCAACTCTTGCAACGGCAGATATAGACGCCATTGCCTCGCCTCTAAAGCCTAAGGTTGAAATTGAATCCAAATCCTCTTTTTCGGTAATCTTGCTGGTAGCGTGAGAGATAAACACCTTTTTAATATCATCTCTTTCAATTCCACAGCCGTCATCTGTAATACGAATATAGGTTGAGCCACCGTTTTTTATTTCAACAGTAATATTTTTTGCACCGGCGTCCACGGAATTTTCAATTAGCTCCTTAACGACAGAGGACGGGCGTTCTACAACCTCTCCTGCTGCAATAAGCTGATATACTTCCTTGGGCAACACATTTATCTTTGGCATAAGAACACCTCCTGTTCATTAAGATAATTGTTCATTTAGTTGGATTACGAAAGCTCCTGCGCCTTCTTTTTTAATTCATAAAGAGTTTGCATCGCTTCAATAGGAGTAAGAGTATTAACATCAACTGTTTTTAGTATTTCAAGTATTTCCTGCTTACCATTGGCAGTAAAGTTATACTGAATATCGTTTTCCTCTTCCTCTAAAATACTATCATCTGCCTTAAATTCAATTTTTACGGCATTTGCTTCAAGGTCTTTTAAAATAACCTTTGCTCGTTTTACTACGCTGTCGGGAACACCTGCCAGCTTGGCAACCTCGATACCGAAGCTTTGGTCGGCACCACCACGAACAATTCTGCGTAAAAATGTTATATCGTCGCCACGCTTTTTAACTGCGATTGAATAGTTCTTAACACCTTCAATCATTCCCTCCATTGCAGTAAGCTCGTGATAATGAGTTGCAAACAATGCCTTTGCGCCAAGGGTCTTTTTCTTGCAAACAAACTCAAGAACGGCTCTTGCAATACTCATACCGTCAAAGGTAGATGTACCTCTGCCGATTTCATCAAGAATTATAAGTGATGATGATGTAGCGTTTTTAAGTATTTGCGAAACCTCGTTCATTTCCACCATAAAGGTTGACTGACCGGTTGCTAAATCGTCACTTGCTCCAACTCTTGTAAATATTGCATCTACAATTCCGATTTTTGCACTTTTTGCCGGAACAAATGAACCAACCTGTGCAAGAAGAGTTATCAGTGCAATTTGGCGCATATATGTTGATTTACCTGCCATATTAGGACCGGTTATAATCGAGCATCTGTTATCGTTATTATCAAGCAAAACATCGTTAGGTACAAAGGGTGCATCCTCAAGCAATGCTTCAACCACAGGATGCCTGCCGTCCTTAATATCAATTACACCATCATTTGAAATAATCGGGCAGGTGTAGTTATTTGTGTAAGCCACCTGTGCAAGTGACGCCAATACATCAACAACGGCAATGCTTCTTGCAGTTTTCTGTAATCTTTCAACCTCACCTGCAACCATATTTCTAACGGTAGAAAACACCTCGTATTCAAGAGCAACGCTCCTGTCCTTTGCACCGATAATCCTGCCCTCTAACTCCTTAAGCTCTTGAGTTATGTAGCGCTCACAATTTGTTAAGGTCTGCTTTCTTATATACGTTTCAGGCACCATATCCTTGTACGAGTTTGAAACCTCAATGTAATACCCGAATACTCTGTTGTATCCTACCTTAAGCTTTGGTATGCCGGTAAGCTGCCTTTGCTCATTTTCGATAGAGGCAATAATTCCTGCCCCGTCATTTATTATTGATTTAAGGGAATCTATTTCCTCGTTATATCCCTGCTTAATGAGTCCACCCTCTCTGACGGAAAACGGAGGCTCATCAACAATGGCGATGTCTATCAGCTGCCAAATATCCGAAAGTAAATCTATTGAGCCGTGAATTTCTTTGAGCAGAGCTGACGAGCAGTTGCTGATTTTTGATTTTAATTCAGGTAATTTTTCAATAGTGTACTGAAGTGATTTTAACTCCTTTGCGTTGGCAGTACCATACACAATTCGAGTCATCAGTCTTTCAATGTCGTTAACACCTGTCAGCAGCTCACGAATATCATCACGGATAATAGTGTTATCCACTAATTCGGCAACGGCATTTTGTCTTTTTACAATTTTCGGTATAGACATCAACGGGCGTTCAATCCAAGACTTAATCATTCTTTTGCCCATTGCAGTTTTTGTTTTATCAATCACCCAAAGCAGTGAGTGCTTTTTGTCGCCACTCATCATTGATTTTGTCAGCTCAAGATTTCGCCTTGCGTTAACATCAAGCTTCATATACTGTGATTCATCGTAAAAATCAATCTCTGAGGGAGATTCAATCTCGTCCTTTTTTTGAGTTTCCTTAAGATAGCCGATAACTGCACCCAAAGCACACACGGCAGATTTGCTGTGACCAATACCCAGCGAAGCAATTTCATCCTTCTTTAAGGTTTCAATAATAAGCTGGGTTGACATATCAAAATCAAATCTGTCGTCATCAAGGACCTCTACTCCTGCGTTAATCCTCTTTGCAAAGGACTCAAGATTTTTATAATCAAGGGACCTTGAGTTAATAATAATCTCCTTTGGTGAATATGTTGAAAGCTGATTAACAAGCTTGTTGTCAATATCGTCGCCGTTGAGAACGGTAATATGGAATTGACCTGTGGACACATCTGCAAAGCAAATACCCATATCTTTGTCACCTGAATAAATGGCGCAAAGATAATTATTTACTCCGTCCTCAAGCATATTGCTTTCAATAATAGTACCCGGAGTGATGATTCTTATGACATCTCTTTTGACAATGCCCTTTGCTGCAGCAGGGTCCTCCGTTTGCTCACAAATAGCAACCTTATATCCCCTTGAAACCAGCTTGGCGATATAACTGTCTGCACTGTGGAAGGGTACGCCACACATTGGCGCTCTTTCCTCCTGACCACAATCACGACCTGTTAACACCAAGTCAAGCTCCTTTGATGCAAGCTTTGCATCCTCAAAAAACATCTCATAAAAATCACCGAGACGGAAGAATAAAATTGCATCATTATATTGAGCCTTTATTTGAAAATACTGTACCATCATAGGTGACAGCTTGCTTTTTGATGTTTCCATTTATTCTCCCTCTTTCTCAATGATAAATTAAACTCGGTTTTACAAAACAACCGATATAAGACTGATTATCTATTAGTGGCAGCCACCACATGTGCAGCAATCGTGTGTGCAATCGCTTGCAGGAATTTCACAGGTTTCAGGGTCCTGACCGTCAAAGAACAAGCCAATCATACCACTGATGTACTGTGCCATCTGCTCCATTTCAGACGCAGCTGCTGAATACTTCTGCATGTTCTCGCTTTCCATAATCTCGCCGTAAAGCTTTTGGTATTCCTCCTGAAGCTGTGCAATTCTCTCCTGTGAAGCCTCGTCACCCTTTTCAGCCTCCTGCTGATATTTAAGTGAAAGAAGCTGCATCTCCTGCATCTGCTGCTGGAGCTTTTCGTCGCCGTCGTTTGCCTTTGCAGCAGCCTGAAGTGCCGAGAAGCGTGGGTCCTTTTGAATTTCTTTGCCTAATTCTCTGAGTGCTGATTCAATACTCATAATTATTTCTCCTTTACAATTTCTCCCCTCATAACAAAGGTCAGAGGTTCGATTACTTTAATATTTTGGAAGGTTCCGATAAGGCTTTCGTCACCCTCAAATTCTATAATCAAGTTGCCGTCATTTCTTGCAGCAACATAATTATCTGCCAATTTGCCCTTGCCATAAACATAGCACTTGTAGATTTTGCCCTTGTGGAGTGCCATTTGCTGTGCACTGATTTGCTCCTGCAGGTCGGTTAATTCCTTAAACCACCTTGACTTTTCCTCAGCAGGGATAGGGTCGTCCATTTCTGCAGCAGGAGTGCCCTTCCTCGGTGAATAGATAAAGGTAAAAAGGGATGTTGCTTTAACCTCTTTAACAAGGGATAATGTTTCCTTAAACTCATCGTATGTTTCACCCGGAAAGCCTACAATAATATCGCTTGTGATTGAAAGCTCGTCACCCATAAGCTGTCTTGCATAATTGATAAGCTCAAGGTACTGCTCACGGGTATAGTGCCTGTTCATAGCCTTAAGCACCCTATTACTGCCACTTTGGAACGGCAGGTGCAAATGCTGTGCAACCTTGTCACAGGATGCCATAGTTTCAATCAATTCCTTGGTGCAGTCCTTTGGATGACTTGTCATAAAGCGTATTCTAAAATCGCCATCAAGGGAATTAAGCTCACGAAGAAGCTGTGCAAATGAAACCTGTGGCACCAAATCCTTGCCGTACGAATTTACATTTTGACCTAAAAGAGTAATCTCCTTATATCCCTGTGAAACAAGCTCCTTAAACTCTTTAATAACATCTTTCTTTTCTCTGCTGCGTTCCCTGCCACGAACATAAGGGACAATACAGTATGAGCAAAAATTGTTGCATCCATACATAATGGGAATCCAAGCCTTTGAGCCATCGTCACGCTTAACAGGTAAGCCCTCGGCAATAGCACCGTCCATATCAGGGATTTCAAACACTCTTTTGCCACCGGTAATTGCTCTATATAAAAGCTCCGGCAGGCGATGAATAACATGTGTGCCGAAAACTAAATCAACAAATGGATATGACCTTTTGATTTTATCTGCAATATGCTTTTGCTGCATCATACAGCCACAAAGAGCAATGACAACATCGGGATTTTCTCTCTTATACTTTTTTAGTGAGCCAACATTGCCGAATACTCTGTCCTCTGCGTGCTCCCTTACTGCACAGGTGTTAAATATAATGAGCTTTGCTTCAAGGCGATTTTCCGTAAATCCGTAGCCCATAAGCTCAAGCATACCCTTAATCTTTTCGCTGTCGGCAACATTTTGCTGGCAGCCATAGGTTATAACACAGGCAAGAGGAGCTTGGCTGTAATTTGCATTTATAACAGAATTTACTCTTTGAGTAAACTGCTTTTGTATGTTTAACTCTTCCTTTGAAACAGCTGTTGTTTTTCTTTTAGCCTCGCTCATAAAAACCACCTTTGGTTAATGGTACTAATCCTAAGTTGGCAGTAGCCGAAATAATTATGCCTAAAATACAAAATAATGGTATCTTT
>CAMFYM010000100.1 GCA_946002045.1 uncultured Clostridia bacterium
ATATTATTCTTTTTCATTTTTACCACCCTTTAAAAATAAAATTCCAACTACAACCAAGGCGATTATCAAAGCCGTCATAGCATAGGGCATAAACACCCCAAAGCGAGAAAAATCAATTATTCTTGCAATAAAGCATAAAGGGAATACCACATCTATCCCTGCCAAAGCTACTAATCTTTTGCGCTCTCTGTTAATAATTTCTCCCTTGCTCATAAAAGAGGACAGCCTGATTAAGCCGATAACCTGCGCCATAACACTTATCACGAAAAAGAAAACGGACACGGCAGCAAACATAATCTCCCAATGAGTATAAAACAGTATGGGAAATGCCCAAATGCAATAAAGCTCCGTCACTCCACCTAAAAGGGCAGAAAACAAGCCGAAAAATATTGAGGCAGTGTAAATGAGCTTGTATTGATGAAGTATTTTAGTATTGTCTTTTTGCTCATTATTAACAGGTGTCGGTGCATCGCCTGTCAGCAACTCATCAATAGTTATCCCTAATGTTCGGGCAATAGCAGGCAGCAATGTAATATCGGGAAAGCCGTCGCCGTTCTCCCATTTAGATACTGCACGGTTGCTGACATTAAGCCTTTCTGCCAGCTGAATTTGAGTAAGTCCCAGCTCTTTTCTCTTTTTATTGATAATGCTGCCGGTTAATTTTGCGTCCATAATCTCACTCCCTTGCCTTAAGTCTATCATAAACCAACAAAAAACACAATGTACGAAAAAAAGAAACATTCCACGGAGCGTGGAAGTGGAAAATATAACAAAAAAACAGGTGAGCCGTAAGCCCACCTGTAACTGCTTGAATTATTACTGAAACAGTGCTGCAAGACCAACACCAAGACCACTAACTGCCATAAGAACGGCAAGCACAATCGCAGTAATCTTCACCCATCCTCTATTCATAAAATCCCTGTCCTTTCAACTATTTCATAAGGCTGTCAGCCTCTGCCATAAGCCTTTGTGCAATTTCCCTTGAATCCTCTCTTGTACTGCCCACAGCAGTAATATATGCCTTTATTTTTGGCTCTGTACCTGAGGGGCGAACAATAATCTTGTTGCCGTTTGTAAGAGTGTATGCCAAAACATTTGATTTTGGAAGCTCAATTACCTTTGTTTCGCCTGTTACAATATCGGTTGAAACAGATGTTTTGTAATCGTCTGCAACAGTAACCTTCATACCTGCAAATTCCAACGGTGCATTGTCCCTTAAGGACTCCATAATGCCTGCCATTTTCTTCATACCCGATGCACCCTCAAAGGTATAGCTGTTAACAATATTACAATAGTAGCCGAACTCGTCATAAATTTCGTCCATTACCTGTGCAAGACTCTTGCCCTGTGCCTTGTAATATGCAGCCATTTCGCAAATAAGCATTGATGCAACAACTGCATCCTTATCTCTTGCGTGAGTACCTGCAAGATAGCCGTATGATTCCTCAAAGCCCATAACAAAATCATCTGCTCTGCCCTGTGCCTCTAACTGTGTTATTAACTCGCCGATATACTTAAATCCTGTTAAAAGATTTTTGAACCTGCAATTATATTTATTTGCAATAGCCTCTGCCAAATCGGTTGAAACAAAGGACTTAACAGCAATACTGTTTTCTGAAAGAGTGCCCTTTTCCTTTTTTTGAGAAAGGAGGTAATTAAGCATCATTGCGCCAACCTCGTTACCACTCATCAGCTTATATCCACCGTTGCCGTCCTGTACTGCTATGCCCACACGGTCACAGTCCGGGTCAGTTGCCAGCAAAAGATCAGGCTTAATATCCTCTGCCATTTTCAGCGCAATCTCAAACGCCTGTTCAATCTCCGGATTTGGGAATGGGCAGGTGGGGAAATTACCGTCCGGCAATTCCTGCTCAGGAACGATATAAACATCCTTAACGCCTATTCTGTCAAGAATTTTTCTTACAGGCTTATTGCCTGTGCCGTTAAGGGGAGTGTAAATAACCTTAAGCCCTGCATTTTTAACTGCATCAGGATTTATGCACTGCTTAACAACCTCGTCAAGAAATGCGTCAATGACCTCATCGCCCATATATTCGATAAGTCCCATTTCTACTGCCTTATCAAAATCCATTGACTTAATGCCTGTAAAGTAGTCAACCTTTTTGATAAATTCATATGTTTCTCCTGCTTCCTCGTCGGTCATTTGATAACCGTTTTGGTTATAGCACTTATATCCGTTATACTTTGCAGGATTATGAGAAGCAGTAAGAATAATACCACTTGAGGTCTTAAAATATCTAATTGCAAATGAAAGGCATGGTGTTGGCTCCAGCTCTCTGTAAAGATAAACCTTAACGCCGTTAGCAGCCAATACCTTCGCTGCCTCTATTGAAAAATAATCGCTCTTAATACGGGAGTCGTATCCGATAGCAATAGACGGATTGTCAAAATGCTTGTTAAGAAAATCTGCAAGTCCCTGTGTTGCCTGACAAACGGTATAATAATTCATCCTGTTTGTTCCTGCACCGATAACACCACGCAGACCTGCTGTGCCGAATTCAAGGCAACGATAAAATCTGTCAAAAATCTCTTCCTCGTTACCCTCAATATTCTTAAGCTCATTTATTAAATCTTCATCAGCAGTTGCATTTTCAAGCCACTGGCTGTAAAGTGAATTTATATCCATATGCTCACATCCAAACTAAAAATTATTCCAATCTATTTTAAACCTATTAAAATGTATTGTCAATAATGATATTTACTGTTATAATTAAATATATTAGATTTTTTGCAAAAATATTAAGTTGTTTTATGCTTTAGGGAGATATTACGCACTATGTATGCTAAGGTTAAGAGCTTGGGAATATTCGGTCTCGACTCCTTTTGTGTTACTGTTGAATGTGACATCAGTCAGGGAATACCACGGTTTGATATTGTTGGCCTGCCTGACGCTGCTGTTAAGGAAAGTCGTGAGCGAGTCAGAGCATCAATCAAAAATTGTCATTTAAGCTATCCTGTGTCAAGAATTACGGTTAACATTGCACCTGCCGATATTAAGAAGGAGGGCTCTGTTTATGATTTGCCCATTTTCATTTCAATACTTAAGGCAAGCAATCAGCTAAAAGGCAGTATTGATGATTACGCATTCATCGGCGAGCTTTCTCTTGACGGAGAAATTAACAGGGCTAACGGCATACTGCCAATGCTGCTAAAGGCTCGTGAGGATGGCATCAAGGCTGTATTTATTCCTTATGATAATATGCTTGAGGGAAGTGTTCTTGACGGTATTGATGTACTACCTGCAAAAAATATTTATCAGGTTATGCAGCACATATCGGCAGAAAAGGTAATTACGCCCTGCTACAACAAGGAGCTGACCCACTCTGTAGCCGAATACAACATTGATTTTTCCGATGTTAAGGGTCAAACAGAGGCAAAGCGTGCGTTGGAAATTGCTGCTGCCGGTGGTCACAACTGCATTATGGTTGGTCCTCCCGGTGCCGGTAAATCAATGCTTGCCAAAAGAATACCTACAATTTTGCCTGATATGACCTTTGAGGAAAAGCTGGAAACAACAAAGATTTACTCTATTGCAGGTGCTATACCAAAGGACAAGGCGATTATCGACCAAAGGCCCTTTCGTTCTCCACATCACACAGTATCTGCACAGGCTCTTGCAGGTGGTGGTGCAACAATACGCCCCGGAGAAATCAGCCTGAGCCACAACGGTGTTATGTTTATGGACGAATTTCCGGAATTTGACAGACGCTGTAAGGAAACACTGCGCCAGCCGTTAGAGGACGGAATAATCAGCATTGCCCGTGCCTCAGGCTCAGTAACATATCCCTCAAGCATTATGCTGATTGCTGCAATGAACCCCTGTCCCTGTGGCTTTTACGGTCATCCTACAAAGGAGTGTAAATGCACACCTGCTGCAAAGAAAAGATATTTAGACAAGCTGTCAGGTCCTATTCTTGACAGAATTGATATACATATCGAGGTTGCACCTGTTGAGTACGACCAGCTTTCCTGCAAGGCTCAAGGTGAAACATCTGCACAAATCAAGGAGAGAGTTAACAAGGCAAGGAAAATCCAGCAGGAAAGGCTAAAGGGCACAGGCATAAGCTGTAATGCAAAAATGACGCCAAGGATGACAAAGGAGTTTTGCGTTCTTACCGACAACGCAGACAAGCTGTTAAAAATGAGCTTTGAGCGATTGGGACTGTCTGCCCGTGCTTATGATAAAATTTTGCGTATTGCAAGGACTATTGCAGATTTGGACGGTGTGGAAAATATTGACACTCCTCAAATTGCAGAGGCGTTGCAGTATCGCTCTTTAGACAGAAAATATTGGAATAATCAGGAGTGAACGGTGTAAATGAATATTGAAAAGGTAATGTCAAATCTTGAAAAAAACGGTATTAAGCCTTATTTTGTGGAAACAAAGCAGGAGGTTGTGCCACTTGTTAAAACCCTTATCAGCAAGGGCGAAAGTGTATCTAACGGTGGTTCACAATCCCTTAAGGAAGCAGGCATAATGGACCTGCTTAATTGTGGTGATTACGATTTTATTGACAGAACAGGACTTCAGGGTGAGGAGCTAAGGCAGGCATATATCCGTGCCTTTGGCTGTGACACATTTTTCTGCTCATCAAACGCAGTTACGGAAAAGGGTGAGCTTTACAATGTTGACGGAAATTCAAACAGAGTTGCCTGTATTGTTTACGGTCCGAAGCAGGTTATTATGGTTGTAGGTAAAAATAAAATCGTTAAGGACATTAACGAGGCAATAAATCGAGTAAAGACAGTTGCTGCCCCTGCCAACACCGTTAGGCTTGACTGTGCAACACCCTGCCAAAAAACAGGAAAATGCATTAGCCTTACGAATGAGGACAGCCAGATTTGCGACGGCTGTGGCAGTGAGCAAAGAATATGCTGTAACTATGTGGTATCAGCCC
>CAMFYM010000101.1 GCA_946002045.1 uncultured Clostridia bacterium
TCACCCTCTGCTTTTCAGCGTGTAGAAAAGTCAAATTACAGATTTCTACACGCTGGCAGACTTCGAGAAATGGAACTGAATTTCGTTTTCTTGCGAGTGGGAGCTTGTAATTCAATTCCTGCCTATTCGGCTCCCCTTTTAATGTAATAAAGGGGAGCTGGATGTGAGCAAAAAGGGCTCCCACAAAGTCCAATAGACTTTGTGGGAAGAGGAGAAACATATGAAGTGTTATTATACATTTGCAAGCAAATGTATTCAAACACGAAATATGTTTGGACGACACTGAGGGGATAAAAGGTAAACTTAAAAATTCTGTGTTTACAATCCCTCAGTCGCATATAAAATGCGACAGCTCCCTTTACACAAGGGAGCCGATATTTAAGGCACCCTTTACACAAGGGAGCCGTAAATTAAGACTTTAAGAAATGTGGATAAATTTGCACCGAACAAAAGTATAAAGTCATATTATACTTCGGCACGGTTCAGACCACTTTATCGACAGTCTGAAAGCAGAGGACACCCTCTGCTTTTGTTAATTAAAGGCACTGATTTTTAAATTCTACCTGAATAGTTGTTCCTTTGTCCTCCTGACTTAAGACAGATATTTCGGCATTATGAACATCGGCTATATGCTTTACTATTGCAAGGCCTAAACCTGTCCCACCTGTTGCCTTACTCCTTGATTTATCAACTCTGAAAAATCTTTCAAAAATTCTGCCTTGATATTTTTCAGGTATTCCTATGCCTGTATCCTCAACAGATAATAAAACAGACTCGTCAAACAGCCTTTTGATAACGACTCGAACGCTGCCGTTTTCTTTGTTATACCTTATTGCATTATCCAAAAGGTTGTAAACCAGCTCTTCAATCAGTGCTTGATTTCCGTCAATAATACAGTCCTCGGCATCTAATGTAATGCTGATATTTTTTTCCCTTGTATTCATCTCAAGGGAGCTTATACAAACTCTTGATATTTCTTTTAAATTCAACTCCTCAAAGACTATGTCGTTTTCTTTTGCTTCGTCAAGCTGTGAAAGCTGAATTATGTCCTCAGCCAAAGCAACTAATCTTAATGCCTGTTGCCTTATTGTGCCTGCAAAGGGCTTTATATCCTGTTCCTTTGCAATGCCTGATTCTATCAATTCTGCATATCCTGCTATTGAGGTAAGAGGTGTTTTTAATTCGTGGGAAATATTTTCCGTAAATTGTTTTTTTTGCTTGTCAAGCAGCCTTCGCTTTTTTTCGTGCTCCTTTAGCGTGTTAACGAAGGGCTTTAATTCCTCTAATGTTTCCTGTTGGTTAATATTGTCAAGATTTTTTCCTATTTCGGTAATAGGCTTAACAATGCTTTTTGTAATTGCAAGACTGATTACAAAGGACAAAAGCATTACTAACACAGCGATTACTACTATGCAGATTAAGCCTTGATAGAACGCAGATAAGGCACTGCTACTTGTTACGGCAACACGCAGAATATGTCCGTTATCAAGTAGAGTTGCATAATAATATGTATTTTGATTTTGAGTTGTTGATTTTCTTATAGTGGAGCCTTGTCCTGTTTCCTTTGCCTCCTTAAATTCCGGTCGGTTTGAGTGATTTTCCATATTTTCGGCATCCTCTGTGCTGTCTGCAAGAACGGTACCGTTTTCATCTATTATTGTAATGCGGGTTGCATTAAACGATTTTTCCTTAATAAAGGAGTAGTCGTTATTATAATTCAACTCATTTGAAACAATACAAGCAATGGTTTTTAAATTATTTTTTGCCTGCTTTTCATAATTGATATGAAAAATTGTAATTGAAATCAAGCTCATTACCAGGATAATGCCAAACCCTAACAGCAGTATTCTTTTGAATGTCTTTTTTACCATTTCAGTCACCTATTTTATATCCAACATTTCTAATAGTTTTTATGCAGTCGCCATAATCTCCAAGCTTTTTCCTTAAGGACTGAATATGAACATCTATTGTTCTGTTGCCTTGATTAAAGTCATATCCCCAAACACCCTCCATAAGACTATCTCTGGTAAGGACAATACCCTTGTTAATAATGAGCACCTTTAGTATTTCGTATTCCTTGTAGGTTAATGTTACCTCCTGATTATTAACGGTAACAATACGCCTGGCGTCATCAATAATAATGTCGTGAAAAATGATAGTATCAACAGGGGATTTAGTGGTTCTGCGAAGAACAGCCTTTACTCTGCTGACAAATTCCATTACACCAAAGGGCTTTGTAATGTAGTCGTCAGCTCCCAGGTCAAGTCCTTTAACAGCGTCAAGTTCACTTGTTTTTGCTGTTACCATTATAACCGGTATATTTTTATATAAAGGGATATTCCTGATTTTTTTTAAGATTGATAAGCCGTCTTCTTGAGGTAGCATAATATCAAGTATAATCATTGAGGGCAGCCTTTCCTGAAGTGCAGTAAACAGCTCGTTTGAATCACCAAACTCCTTAACAACAAAATCATTGTTAATAAGAGCATATGCCTCAAGCTCTCTGATTGCAATGTCGTCCTCCACAATATATACTGTTTTTTCCATACTAATTCCCATAGCCTTTCCTGTTATATAGGCAATAAATAGCAATCCGAACCTGCCAAAAATGCAGAATTAAAGCGACTTTTGAAGTTTTCGCTGTTGCCTTGCGTCAGCAAGGCTTCCATCTCAAAATCCAAAATTCATCTTTACTGCATGCATTTTTGGTCTGCGAGTTCAAATTGGCTGATTTGCCCTTACTCTTTATTGCCTAACCTTATATTTCAACAAATATTCTTCAAATAACTCCATAAATGATTTGTTGCTTTTACTTTTAACAGACTTTAAATAACTGTGTGTTTGATAGCTTCTGTTGGATAATTCAATAATGCAAACTGCAAGATTTGAACAATGGTCGGCAATTCGTTCTAATGAATTTATGATGTCAAAAAACAGCATTCCGTTTTCTACGCTGCATTCGCTAAGCTGCAGTCGCTTTGAATGTCTTGCACGAAGCTCCTCCTTTAAATTATCAATAACCTGCTCCAAGGGCTCTATTTCTTCGGCAAGGTCAACATCATCTTCAACAAAGGCACAAATTGATTTTGCAAGTATTTCCTGAACAGCCTTGCTCATAACATCAAGCTCTCGAACAGCGTCCTTTGAAAATCTGATGCTGTGACTGTGCATTTTCCTTTTGATTTTTAAAATATTAACACCGTAATCACCAATTCGCTCAAAGTTACTTATTGCGTGACTCACCTTTGAAAGCTTAATTGAATCAGGTATGCTCAAATTCATTGAGCTTATTTTGATAAGATATGTTTCAAGCTCGTCCTCCAGCTCATCTAACCTTTTTTCGTTTGCACAAATTGCATCATCATTATTATGGGAGTATTTTTTAATTAAGTCAAGACATAAATTAACATTATCCATTGCCAGTATCCCCATATCACCTGCTTTTTCCTTTGCCTTTTCAATAGCATACGATGGGGTTAGTAAAAATCTTTCATCAACAAGAGGAGCAACCTTGTCGTTTGATTTGTCGGGAACAATCATACAGGCAATTTTTTCAAGCTGCTTTCCAAAGGGGAATAACACTATTGTGGAGAACAAATTGAACACAGTGTGAATTATGGCAATATATGTTGCATTAACAGGATTATTTAAAAACGAAAAATCAAATATTGCGTTTATTCCGTAAAACAGGGTCATTGCCAACATTACGCCGATAGTATTAAATGCAAGATGAACAACAGCAGTACGCTTTGCGTTTTTATTAGCCCCTATTGACGAAATGATTGCAGTAACACAGGTGCCTATATTTTGCCCGAGAATAATGGGGAATGCAGATGATACTGTTATTGAGCCGGTTACTGCCAATGCCTGCAAAATACCCACAGACGCTGATGATGACTGAATAACGGCAGTTAACAGTGCACCAGCCATTACACCTAACAGTGGATTTGAAAACATTGTTAAAATACGAGTAAATTCAGGAATATCTTTCAATGGTGCAACAGCACTGCTCATTGTTTCCATTCCAAACATTAAAACGGCGAAGCCAAGCAATATTGAGCCGATGTCCTTCCTTTTTTCCTTTTTACCGGAAAGATACATAATAATTCCTATTAAAGCTAAAACAGGAGAAAAGGAAGAGGGCTTTAGCAAGCTTACAAATATATTTGATGATTCTATGCTTGTTAAAGAAAGCAGCCAGCTTGTGATTGTTGTGCCGATATTGGCACCCATAATTATTCCTATAGCCTGGCGCAGTGACATAATTGAAGAATTTACAAAGCCCACAGCCATAACTGTTACAGCGCTTGATGATTGAATAATTGCAGTAATACCTGCTCCAAGCAAAACGCCCTTAATTCTGCTGTTTGTCATTTTTTCAAGTATTGATTCAAATTTGCCTCCTCCAAGCTTTTCAAGAGAGGTGCCCATATAGTTCATTCCAAACAAAAACAGGGCAAGGCCACCAATTAAAGAAATAACATTAAAAATAGTCAAATTTATCACCTCAAATGTAAATGTAAATAAATTTGGTTTATTTAGTATTTGATTTGTGTTAAATCTATGTAAAATGTTAAAAACAGCAATAAAAAAAGCAGAGCTATCCTCTGCTTTTAGACTGTCGATAAAGTGGTCTGAACCGTGCCGAAGTATAATATGACTTTATACTTTTGTTTGGTGCAAATTTATCCACATTTCTTAAAGTCTCAATTTACGGCTCCCTTGTGTAAA
>CAMFYM010000102.1 GCA_946002045.1 uncultured Clostridia bacterium
GAACGGATTTGGCGTAATTATCGCAGCAGCAGGTATGGCTGCTCATTTAGGTGGAGTTCTTGCTGCATCAACAACGCTTCCTGTTATAGGTATTCCTTGCTCGGCAAAGGTGCTTGACGGTATGGATGCTATGCTGGCAACTGTTATGATGCCTCCGGGTATTCCTGTTGCAACAGTTGGTGTTAATGCTGCAAAGAATGCTGCAATCCTTGCTGCTGAAATTATTGCAGTAGGTGATGATGCTTTAATGCAGAAGCTTCAGCATATGAGAAAAGAAATGGCACAGCAGGTTCGTGAAAAGGACGCTGCTTTGCAGGAAAAGCTTAAGGAATTATAAATAGGGTTGCCCCTTTGATAAGGAGATAGATATGGAAAAAAGTTTTAGTGAAAGCTATGCAGCAGCAGGCGTTGATGTAACAGCAGGCTATGAGTCGGTTGAGCTTATTAAATCTCATGTTAAAAGAACAACAATCCCCGGTGTACTTGGTGGTATCGGTGGATTTGGAGGTATGTTTGAGCTTCCTTTTAATGAATATAAAAATCCTGTACTTGTTTCAGGCACAGACGGTGTAGGTACAAAAATTAAGCTTGCTTTTCTTATGGATAAGCACGATACAGTGGGTATTGACTGTGTTGCTATGTGTGTTAACGATGTTGCCTGCTCAGGTGCAAAGCCATTATTCTTTCTTGATTACATTGCCTGTGGCAAGAATTATCCTGAGAAGATTGCCCAAATCGTAGCAGGTGTTGCAGAGGGATGTGTTCAGTCAGGCTGTGCCCTTGTGGGTGGCGAAACTGCCGAGCATCCGGGTCTTATGCCTGAGCATGAATATGACCTTGCAGGCTTTACCGTTGGTATAGGTGAAAAGGATAAGCTTGTATCAGGTGAGAATTTAAGTGCAGGTAATGCCCTTATCGGTGTTGCATCATCAGGTGTTCACTCAAACGGCTTTTCTCTTGTAAGAAAGGTTTTTGACATTAACGAAAAAACTATTGCAGTCAAATATGATGAGCTTGGCAAGACACTTGGTGACGAGCTTATTACTCCAACAAGAATTTATGTAAAGCCTTTACTTGCTCTTATGGATAAGGTTACTGTTAATGCAATCAGCCATATTACCGGTGGTGGCTTTTACGAAAATGTGCCGAGAATGTTAAAGGACGGCTTTACAGCAGTTATTGAAAAGGACAAGTGCTTTAAAAAGCCAATCTTCGACCTTATTGCAAAAACAGGCAATATTCCCGAAAGAGATATGTATAACACCTTCAATATGGGTACAGGTCTTGTTATTGCAGTAGATAGCGACAAGGCTGATGAGGCAGTAGAAATTCTTAAGGCAAACGGCGAACAGGCAACCATTATTGGCGAAATCAAAGACGGTGAAAAGGGTGTTGAGTTAGTATGATGAACATTGCAGTTTTTGTATCCGGTGGTGGAACAAATCTACAAGCACTTATTGACGCACAAGAGCGTGGAGAAATTAAAAACGGCAAAATTACATTTGTTCTTGCAAGCAACGAAAATGCGTATGCCCTTGAACGAGCAAAGAATGCAGGGATTGAAACAGCAGTAGTTTCACGCAAGGCTTATGACAGTAAGGAGTCCTATGATAAGGCAATTTTAGATGTTCTTAAAAACAGAAATATTGACCTTATTGTGCTTGCAGGCTTCCTTTCAATTTTAGGTGAGGAGCTAATTGGCAGATACAAAAACAAAATCATCAATATTCATCCAAGCCTTATTCCACTTTTCTGTGGTGACGGCTTTTACGGAAAAAAGGTACATACTGCCGTTCTTGAAAGTGGTGTTAAGGTAACAGGAGCAACTGCTCATTTTGTTAACGAGATTACAGACGGTGGTGCAATTATTCTGCAAAAGGCAGTGCCTGTTGAGCAGGGGGATAACGAGGATATTCTTCAGTACAGGGTAATGCGTCAGGCAGAGTGGGAGATTTTGCCAAAGGCAGTTTCCCTTTTCTGTGAGGGCAGAATAAAGATTGTTGGCAATAAAACAGAAATTATTTGAGGTGACATAATGGAAATTACAACTCTTCAAAAGGAATTAAGCACAAATTCATATCCGGGCAGAGGTATTGTTTTAGGAAAGTCAAAGGACGGCAAAAGTGCAGTTATCGCTTACTTCATTATGGGCAGAAGTGTTAACAGCCGTAACCGTGTTTTTGAGGTGAATGACAGAGGTGGGATTCGTACAAAGGCATTTGATGAGTCAAAAATGGAGGACCCAAGCCTCATAATATATAACCCTGTGCTCAAACTTGACGGCAAAACCATTGTAACAAACGGTGACCAAACAGATACCATCTATGATTTTATGCAGGAGGGTCATTGCTATCGTCACGCTCTTCTTACAAGAGAATTTGAGCCTGATGAGCCAAACTACACTCCAAGAATTTCAGGCGTAGTAAAGCCAAACGGTGACTATGTTCTTTCTATCCTTAAGTCAAATATGGGCAAGCCACAGTGCTTAAGATTTTTCTATGAATATCCGGCAGAGGCAGGATTAGGTCACTTTATTCATACATATAAATGTGACGGCAATCCTATTCCGTCATTTGATGGCGAGCCGACTCCTGTTGAGATTGACGGCGATATTGATTCATTTACATCAATGATTTGGGAAAATCTTAACGAGGATAACAAGGTTTCTCTCTTCACTCGCTTTATTGATTTGGAATCAGGCAAGGAAGAAACAAGAATTATTAACAAGAATAAATAATCTTTTATGGGTGACTTTTCTGTCACCCTAAATGTGATTTTGGAGGTATAGCGTGAAGGTATTAGTTGTAGGTGGCGGTGGCAGAGAACACGCCTTAATCAGAAAAATCAAGGACTCAAAAAAAGTAGATAGTGTTGCATGCTGTCCCGGTAACGGTGGCATTTCATATGACGCACAGTGCTACAATGTTTCGGCAACAGACATTGACGGCGTTGTTAATCTTGCAAAGGAGATACAGGCTGATTTTGTTGTTGTTGCACCTGATGACCCGTTGGTGGCAGGTATGGTAGATGCTCTTAATGAAGCAGGTTTTAAAACATTCGGTCCAAGGGCAAACGCTGCTATAATTGAGGGCTCCAAGGTTTTTTCAAAAAATCTTATGCTCAAGTACAATATACCCACAGCAGAATACAAGGTGTTTGATAATGTTGATGATGTTATCGGCTATCTTACCGAAAAAAATGAATTTCCTGCTGTTATTAAAGCAGACGGCCTTGCTTTAGGTAAGGGTGTAATAATTCCCGAAACACTTGAGGAGGCTATTGCAGGTGTTAAGGAAATTATGGAGGACAAAATCTTTGGTGCTTCAGGCAACAATGTGGTTGTTGAAGAATTTTTAACAGGACCTGAGGTTTCTGTTCTTGCATTTACAGACGGTAAGTGTGTTAAGCCTATGGTTTCATCAATGGACCATAAGCGTGCTCTTGACGGTGACAAGGGTCTTAATACAGGTGGTATGGGTACCGTTTCACCTAACCCTTACTATACAGAGGAGATTGCAAAGGAATGTATGGAAAAAATATTTATTCCTACAATCAATGCAATGAACAGTGAGGGCAGAACATTTAAGGGTTGCCTGTACTTTGGTTTAATGCTAACTCCAAAGGGACCAAAGGTAATTGAATATAACTGTCGATTCGGTGACCCTGAAACACAGGTTGTTCTTCCAAGACTTAAAACAGATATTATGGATATTTTTGAAGCTATCAATAACGAAACATTATCAGACCTTGACATTGAGTGGTCCCAAGAGGCTTGTGCCTGTGTTATTATGGCATCAGGTGGCTATCCAAAGACATACAAAAAGGGAATTGAAATCAAGGGACTTACAGACGGTCAGGCAGATGGCGTTACTGTTTATCACGCAGGTACAGCCATCTCAGACGGTAGGCTCGTTACATCAGGTGGCAGAGTATTAGGTGTTACTGCCCTTGGCGACAGTCTTGAAGCTGCACTTGAAAAATCATATAAGGCAGTGAAAGGTATTGAATTTGAGAACGCTCATTACAGAACAGATATTGGACAAAAAGCTTTAAAAGCGTTAAATTGTTAAAAAATGTTAAAATTTACAAATTGTTATTGACAATTATACAAAACGGAATTATACTGAATTCATAAATTATGATAATGTAAAGCAGAGGTTATTCTTATGGCAACTGTAAAGAAAAGTAAAAAGAAGTTCATAGTGCCAATTTGCATAGTTCTTGTACTTGCTATTGTTGTTGGTGCTATATTTGGCGTTGTAAAGTCAAAGAGTGGTATCGAGGTAGATTTATACCAAATAGGTACCGACGATATTCACGAAAAGGTTTCCTTAACCGGTGAAGTAGTGGCAGGAACAACCAAGGAATATAAGGTTTCAACTGTGGCTACCGTTAAAGAGGTTTATGTTAAGGTTGGCGACAAGGTGAAGAAGGGCGATATTCTTGCAACATTTGATATTGAGAATCTTAATGCAGAAATCAGCTCTATGCGCTCAAGCTATAATGAGTCGCTGAATGCATACAACACCTCTCTTGAGGCTCAAAAAAATGCTCAGGCTAAGGCAGATTATCTTGAAAAGGCAATTACTGCTAAAGAAAAGGAGCTAGCTAGACTTTACTCAATGCCTGAAACAACAAGGAC
>CAMFYM010000103.1 GCA_946002045.1 uncultured Clostridia bacterium
CAGCGTGTAGAAATCTGTAATTTGACTTTTCTACACGCTGAAAAGCAGAGGGTGACCTCTGCTTTTACTGTTTTTTAATCCTTATTTTTGAATATAACCAGCTTGCTGAAAATGTAATTGCCAATGACAACTATTACTGCCAACACAATTTTTGAATAAATGCCGTCAGTAAAAAGGAGCGATTCATTAACGCCTGTTTTTTCCCAAACTCTGTAAAAGATGTTGTCAAAGCCTGCTTTTTCAAGCAGTGGCACGCACACAATCTCTATCACTCCTGTTACTGCCCGTGATAGAACAAAGGTGGATATTTCCTTAAAAACTACCCTTGGGGCAAGGCTTTTTGACTGAAATACCAAAAGCTTGTTAGGCACAAAGGCAAAGGCGATTGCACACACCCAGCTAAGCAAATTGCCCCAAAACACGCTCATTGACAATATATTTACAAACAGTGCATATGTTGCCCAGCTCACAAGAGTTGTTAATATGCCGAAAATCACATACACCACAATTTCTCTGCTGATTTTGTTTTTATTTTCCATACCGACTCCCAGTATTGTTTTTTTATATAATAACACTTTTTCACCTGCTTATCAACAAAGAATTGCACTTGTAAAATTCAATATTATCTGCTACTATTGAATATATAAAGGGGGAATATTTATGAAGGATTGGTACAAGGAGCTTGTAGTATATCAAATATGGCCAAGGTCATTTTGTGACGGTAACGGCGACGGTATAGGTGATTTGGAGGGCGTACTTTCAAAGCTTGATTATTTGCAGGATTTGGGGATTAACTGCATTTGGTTCTCGCCTCTTTATCCGTCACCTAACGCAGATTTTGGCTACGATATTGCTGATTACAAGAATATTCACAGTGATTACGGCGATTTAACACTGTTTAAAAAGGTGCTTGATGAGGCACATAAGCGTGGCATTAAGGTGATTATGGACCTTGTTGTTAACCACACCAGCGACGAGCACCAATGGTTTATCAACTCCAAGGACAAGAGCTCTCCCTACCACGATTACTACATATGGCGCAAGGGCAGGGGCAATCGTCCACCTAACAACTGGCTATCCTGCTTTGAGGGTGGCGCTTGGGAATACGATAAAAAGCTTGACGAATACTACCTGCATGTTTTTGCAAAAAAGCAGCCTGACCTTAATCACGATAACCCCAAGGTTAGAGAAGAGGTCAAAAGCATTATGAGGTTTTGGCTTGATATGGGTGTTGACGGCTTTCGTGAGGATGTTATCACCTTTATTTCCAAAAAGCCGGGACTGCCTAACGGCTTTCCGTTGCCCGTGGGCACAGGTATCGAAAACTATATGGACGGTCCCAATATCCACAAATATTTACAGGAATACAGAGAGGTTACCGACCAATACGACTGCTTTACAGTAGGCGAAGCACCAATGATGACTCCCAAAACGGCGCTGAAATATATTGATGAGAGTCACAAGGAGCTTGATATGATGTTCCATTTTCAGCACATTGAGGCTGATGCATTTATGATTGACTATCTGCAAAAGAAATTCAATCTTAAGGAAATGAAAAAGGCATTTTCAAGCTGGCAGGAAAAGGTTAACGGCGTTGGATGGAATACTCTTTATATTGAAAATCACGACCATCCTCGTATTATTTCACGCTATGGCAGTGAAAAATACAGAACAGAGTCAGGCAAAATGCTGGCAAATATGTATATGCTTCAG
Organism: uncultured Clostridia bacterium; assembly: GCA_946002045.1. Lineage (GTDB taxonomy): Bacteria > Bacillota > Clostridia > Oscillospirales > Acutalibacteraceae > Eubacterium_R. Next base: position 1,714 of record CAMFYM010000103.1, read on the forward strand.
CAGGGCACACCCTTCATTTATCAGGGGCAGGAAATCGGAATGCTTAACACTCGACTTAATTCTATTGACCGGTACCAAGATGTTTTTGTTAAAAACAACTATGATGTTGCCAAAAACAAGCTGCATATAAAGGAGTCAAAATGCTTTGAGTTAGCAGTAAAATCTACCCGTGATAACGCAAGAACGCCTGTTCAGTGGGATGACAGCGAAAATGCAGGCTTTACAACAGGCACGCCCTGGTTCCCTGTTAACGAAAATTACAGGCAAATCAATGCTAAAAAAGAAATGGCTGACCCTGACTCAATCCTTAATCATTATAAAAAGCTTATCAAATTCAAGCGTGAAAACGATGTGGCTATTTACGGTGATTATAAGGAGCATTACAAGGGCTCCCACAAGCTTTATGTTTACGAAAGGAATTACAAGGGCAAACGACTGCTTGTGATTAACTCCTTTACGGAAAAGCCTGTGGCATTTGAAGCACCAAAGGGCTTTGATTTGGAGCAGGGCAAAGCAATACTTTGCAACTACAAAAATCCAACTATTCAGGGCAACGGCTTTAAAACAAGACCCTTTGAAGCAAGAGTATATCTTTTTGAATAAAAAATAAAACTTTTAGAGGAAGATAGTATGAAAAAGAGAACGGCTGTTATTCTGTGCTTGGCACTGCTCATTGCAATGCTCTCGCCAGCATTTTTTGCAATACAAACAGGTATTAACAGAAGCAGCACTATTGAATTTTGCAGCAATGTTGCACAGCTTAACAGAGATTACAAATCACTTGACGAGGCTCAATATTTTGACGAATACGGCAACAGGCTAAATTATCTGTACGAAAACAGGCTTATTGTTAAAGGGTCAAGCCCTACCCAAACTAACGCCACGGTAACGGTAAACGGACCACGGTATTCGGTGCTGCAATATAATACTAAAGAGGAACTGAACAAGGACTATGATTTATTAAAAAATCAAGGCTTGTGGGTTGAAAAGGATTATATTCTTTTTGCAAGCACTGCTGAATCAACTAATCCGTCAGGCACATCAAGCTACAGTGGCAGCTATTATTATTGTGGAATGGATTATGCAAAAGGTGTTATTAACTCAAGTGGCATTGCCTATGATGATATTACGGTAGGTGTAGTTGATTCAGGTGTTTGGTATAATCACGAGGTATATGAAGGCAGATACATAAAAACCGGTGTTAACTTCAGCGCATCAGGTCAGGCTAATGACGAAATTGATGACAACGGACACGGCACAGCAACATCAAGCATAATTCTTATGTCAACACCTAACAATGTTAAGGTAAAGGGATATAAGGTAATCGACAGCAACGGTTCGGCTACCACATCGGCACTTATTGCTACTCTTGAATATATAATTGCAGAAAGGGATAAGCCACAGGTTCTTAACCTAAGTATAGGTGGGTATGAATTTAACAATAATGCAATGGAGCTGTTTGATGACGCATTTAGGCGACTTGGCGATGCAGGAGTCAGCATATGCGTAGCAGCAGGCAACGAATATGTGCTTGCCGAATACAACAGTATCGGTGGGTGCGACAGCGTAATCACCGTTGCATCCTGCGACAACAACGGTAATTTCAGCAGCTTCTCCGACTATGGCAGGGCTATTGATATTACTGCACCGGGCGAGGAGGTTTACTGTGCAGTAAGTGGCTCCCAAAGTAACTATACATCTACCAATATGACCGGAACCTCTGTTGCTTCGCCCTTTGTGGCAGCAGCGTGCACATATCTGCTTATGCAAAATCCAAATTACACACCACAGGAAATTAAAAGCATTATTAAGGATAATGCAATTAAGGTTTCACCTGAGGATGAATATTATTACGGCAGTGGAATATTAAACTGCATTAACCTTGTGGATAAGGGTGAGCAGAATAACGAGATTGTTCCAAGCGTTGTGGGTGGTGAATATGAGGGAAGCAGCTTAAGTCTTTCCCTATCAAGCAATAATCCCGACGGTCAAATCTATTACACAAAATATCCCGGTATGCCTTATTTGGAATATGACGGCAGTAATATAGAAATTGACCAAAATATGACCATATCATATGCCTTAAAAAAGGACGGAAAATTTATCAGTAATATTTCGTCACAAAGCTACACATTTAACTACACGGCACAGTCATCCGATTTTAAAATAACTCTGGGAAAAATAAGTGAGGTATATATTCCCGATAAAAAAATCAATGTTATTATTCCCGGTAAATTAGGGCTGAAAACGCCAACCTCTATCGGTGCAAGTGCCTTTGCCAACAAGAATTACAACAAGGTGATTTTGCCGGACAGTGTTACCTCTTTAGGTGCAGGAGCATTTAATAATGCAAAAATAAGAGAGCTTGTAGGCAACGGTGTTACTAAATTCGGTGGCAAGGAGGTTTTTGCAAGCTGCTCAAGGCTGCAAAGCGTAACTCTGCCAAAGCTATCTGCCGTAACGGAATCTGCCTTTGAAAATTGCAGCAGTCTTAATTATATTGATTTTGGAGATAACATAAAAAAGCTGCAAACCAAAGCCTTTGCAAGTACGGCAATAGTCAATGCCGACTTCCCAAATGCAGAGTACCCCACCGGCAGCTGCACCAATGTATTTTATAACGCAAGAATATTCACCTGCAATCTACCGTTGATTGACACCTTGAACGAGAGTCTGTTTAACGGATGTGCATTTTTGCACAAGCTAACAACAAAGCCCATTAAGACAATTTTCCCTAACGCACTAAGGAATACATCTATATTTGATATGGACTTAAGTCAGCTTACAACATTATACAAGGGTGCACTTTCAGGTGTAAGGATTGAGAATTTTTATGCTCCCGGTGTTACAAAAATAGCAGATACTTCAACTGCAACCACTAATACTCTCGGTG
>CAMFYM010000104.1 GCA_946002045.1 uncultured Clostridia bacterium
TACACCTAAGCCTTCGTCGGCAGCGTCAGATGTGTATAAGAGACAGACCAATAATCAATAATTTCTGCCGTGATTTCCGATGTTTCACTACCGGAGCCTGCCAGCTCAATAGCAGATGAAACAGCAATTTCCGGACTTTCGTACGGTGCATATGTGATTAAAAAGCCATTATTTCGCTTAACGCCGTTAACAATAACCTCCGATGTACCTGTTTTGCAGGCAACCTTTGTGCTGAGGTTGTTAAAGTTATAGCTGGGACCACCTGAAGTAGCAACCATTCTCATACCCTGGTGAACATTTTTAAGAGTTTCACTGCTTAAGTCAATGGTGTCTGCCACAACAGGACTCTTTTCGTTAACAATACCGTTTGACGCCTGAATAACTGATTTAACAAGATGAACCTCGTATCTTGTGCCACCGTTGGCTAAGGTAGCACAATAATTAGCCATTTGAAGAGGAGTAAACAGGTTATCACTAAGTCCGATTGCAGTAGTCATTGTGTCACCAATTCGCCATATTCCACCTGCATTTTCCCTGTTTTCAGGAGAGGAAAGATTGCCTGATGCCTCGGCAATTTCAATTCCTGTTTTTTGACCTAATCCAAAGGAGGAGGCATACTCGTCAATTTTATCAATACCTGTGTCTAATGCCGTTTGATAGAAGAACATATTACAGGAATCCCTAAGGGCTGTTCGCACATTTTCTGTTCCGTGGGTGTTACCGTGCAGGCACTTGAAGGGCTGACCGAAAAAGTCCTGTTCACCGACGCAAACATAGGTTTTGCTTGGTGTGATTGTTCCCTCCTCAAGAGCAGCACAGGCAGTTACAGGCTTGAAGGTGGAACCCGGTGCATATGTGCCAAGAGCAAATCTGCTCCACAACGGATTGCGTGGGTCAGAAATAAGATGGTCATATTTGTCGTAGTAGTCATTAAGGTCAAAGGTTGGGTAGGAGGCAGCAGCAAGAACATCGCCTGTTTTGCAATCTAAAACTACAACGGCGCCTGCTGATGACAAAATGCTAACCTTGTCACAAACAGCCTTGAGCTTTTTCTGTGCCAAAATCTGAAGGTCACGGTCAATGGTTAAAACAACAGTGTTACCCTGAATAGGCTTTTTAGTAACCTCCTCGGTAATGTTGCCCTCCTTGTCAATGGTTATTGTCAGCTCACCGGCAGTTCCTTTAAGATCGCTTTCCATAGCATGCTCAATGCCTGACTCACCGATTTGGTCGGTGATTTTATATCCGTCATCCTTTTTCTCTTCATATTCCTCTGCATTGATTTTCCTAACAGTGCCGAGAATATGAGGTGCAATGGTTGAGTCGGCATATTCTCTGTATGCCACAACTCTGACATCTGCACCAAGAAAGGCTTGCTTTTGCTCCTTGATAACTGCCACGGTTTCGTCGCTGACATCGTCTGCGATTGTAACAGGATTTTCGTAGGAGAACAAAAGCCTTGTAAGCTCGTATCTGATATTTGCAATTTTTAATGAGGTTTTCTTATCGTAACCCTCAATACCGTATTTTTCAATAACTGCGTCATAGCAGTTTTGTGCAGTTGCATATGGCTGCAAATTCAGCATATCTGCACTTTTCATATTTTCAATATCCTGCTTTTTTCCGGAGAAATAAACATTACCCTTACTGCTGATTTTTAAAGGGAGATTTTGCACATATTCCTCACCATTTGATTCAAATAGCTTGATTAGGTTAAGTATAATTTTGTTCCTAGCCTGATTATCCTTTGATGAGGGGAAGTAAACTGCATTTAGAATAATGGAATTACCCTGTCTGTTTGTAACAAGGGAGTTACCGTTTCTGTCAACAATTTCTCCTCTTGCTGCCTCAATAGGCACAGTATATGTTTCAACAGTATTATTGCGCTTTGTGTAATATTCGTTGTCACGGATTTGAATTTTATAGAGGTCAACAGCAAAGCCGAAAATAATTGAAATCATTACAACAAGAGCAATAACGCTTCTGCTGCTTTTGTATTTGCTTTTCATTTTGCCAACCTCCTTAAAAATTTGTTTATCAGCTTAAAATAATTGCTTGCTTGTGTGATTAAGCTTTAACTTAACAGGGTGCAGCAGCAGCCAAGCAATAGGCGATGCTGCCATAGTATAAATACCACAGGGGATATAGAAGGAAAACAGCGTCAATCCTCCACCGTCAACACCCTTGATAATAATAAAGCAAAGCCAGTAGATGAAGCAGTAAAGAATTGTTACTACCAAGGAAAATGCCATATTTGTAACAAATATATCTCTTGTAATATTTGATGACAGAACGGACACAAAAAGGCAAACAACGGCAAGGAATATACAGTTAAAGCCTAAATGGGTGGCACTGCTCAAGTCCCAAAGCAGTCCTGACAGCAGACCGATTAACGCACCTGCAAAGAAATCCTCACCCACTGCAAGAATAACTGCCACAGGCAAAAGCAAAAAGCACCTTGCCCCAAATATTTCAGGCAGCAGTCCCTGTGTGTTTTGCAGCAGGTCTGCCAAAAGAATAATCAAGCAATAGCAAAAATATTTAATTGTCTTTTGCCTTTTTGTCAGCTCCATTATTCTGCCTCGCTTTCAGCAGTGTAGTTAGTTAAAATAAGACATTCGTCAAGCTTTTCAATATCAGTTCCCGGCTGAACAACTGCATAGGTAGAAATATCTGTTGTTTCATCCTCAATACCCTTAACGGTGCCAATGATAATCCCCTTTGGCATAGTGGAGCTGATGCCTGCTGTGGCAATAATAGAGCCGTAGGTAACCTTTGTAGAGGAGTCGAGATTTTCAAATTTACAGCAGCCGTACTTGGCTATCTCTGCATCGCCTGTAACATAGCTTAATTCCTTTGTGTTAATATCGTAGGCAGAAACGCTGAAGTCCGGATCTATTATTGAGCTGACAACGCTGTATGTGGGGTAAGCCTTTTTGATTACTCCCACAAGATATTTGCCGTAAAGCACGGCATTGCCGTCCTTGACACCGTTAACTGTGCCCTTGCCGACTGTAAAGGTGCAGTATGGGTTAGCACTGTCACGGCCGATAACAGATGCACTTACATATTCAAAATTAGGGTTATCCTCCTTTAATTCCAATGCCTGCTTATATAGCTCGTTTTGGGATTTAAGGCTATTATAGTCAGCAAGCTTGTTTTGAAGCTCGCCTAATTCCTTTTGAAGTCGGTCAATTTCCTTTTCATACGGAGCGTTGCCCTTTGCACCACTTGTAATTTTGTCAAGCCCGTCGGAAAGCTTTGATGCAGCCCAATGAGCAGGAGCAAAAATTGTTCCCACAACACCTGATTGTGCAGTTTCGGGATGGCCTCCTGCTGCACATATGAACATACCGAAAAGCAACAAGGCAAGGATAATTGCTATTATTTTAAAACGAGTGCTTTTAAAAAGATTTTTCATTAGCTATATTGCCCTTCTTAATTTTACTGATGTGCCGATAGCAACACACTCTGTTGGGTTGTCGGGGATATGTACGGCAATTCCCGTTTCCTTTGAAATAAGGTCTGCAAGTCCCCTAAGCTGACTTGTGCCGCCTGTAAGATAGATGCCCTTTTCAATAATATCGGCAGAAAGCTCAGGCAGTGTAACCTCAAGAGTTTCCTTAACGGCTGTAATAATGCTTGAAACAGGCTCGAAAAGAACCTCTCTTATTTCCTGTGATGTAACCTCAACGCTTTTTGGCAAGCCGTTAATGGTATTCCTGCCACTAACCTCCATTGCACCCTCGCCGTCATATTCGGCAGCAGAGCCGATTTTTATTTTTATATCCTCTGCTGTGTTTGTGCCAACCAGCAAATCGTGCTCCTTCTTTAGGTAGTTGATGATAGCCTCGTCCAGAGCATCGCCACCGATTTTAATGCTTTTGCATGATGCAACACCACCAAGGCTGATAACTGCAACATCGCAGGTGCCACCACCGATATCTACTACCATTGAGCCTGTTGCGTCAAAAACAGGAAGACCTATGCCTAATGCAGCAGCCATTGGCTCTTCAATAAGCTCAACATCCTGTGCACCGGCAGAGCGAACAGCGTCCTCAACTGCTCTGCGCTCAACCTCTGTAACATCGCTGGGAATACTGATAACAACTCGTGTTCTTGTAAAAAGACTCCTCTTGCTTGAACGATAAATAAAGCTACGAAGCATGTCCGATGTCATATCAAAATCTGCAATAACACCGTCCTGCAATGGACGAACTGCAATAATTGAGCCCGGTGTCCTGCCAATCATAGCCTTTGCCTCATCACCTGTGGCAAGAACTCTTTTTGTTTTTACATCAACGGCAACAACGCTTGGCTCATTAACAACAATGCGACCCTTTTTGTCACAAACAAGTGTGTTTGATGTGCCAAGGTCGATGCCTATATCTCTTGAAAAAAGCATATGTATCTCTCACTTTCAAAATGGTAATCTGTTATTTTTACGGAATACGCCATTATATTATAAATCTGTCTCTTATACACATCTCCGAGCCCACGAGACGTAGAGGAA
>CAMFYM010000105.1 GCA_946002045.1 uncultured Clostridia bacterium
TCGTGCAGAGGTCTCCACCGGAGACCCACACCCTTTACACAAGGAGGGCTTATGAGGTAGAGATTGTGTTGACAATCCCTCAGTCGCATATAAAATGCGACAGCTCCCTTTACACAAGGGAGCCGTTTTTATTTATTTCTTTGTGGTTGTGTATTTAGTGCTTGACCACGGTGAGTAGAGATTGTAATTCTTGCCGTTAAACTTTACTGTCTTGTAGGTACGGATGCGAACATAGTATCTCTTGTTGCCTGACAGTCCTGTTATGCTCTTTGCATAATAGGTGTTCTTTGGCATTGTGATTGTCTTTGCACTTTTGAAATTACTATATACACTGTACTGAATTTGATAGCCTGTGGTCTGGTTTGTCTGCTTATTCCATGAAACAGTAAATGCCTTTGATTTTGGAGTGACCTTAACAATGCTTGTACCCTTTGGATTGATATTGAAGTACAGAGTTTTTGTGCCTGCGTAATTACCCTTAAGCACAATTTTCACTACATACTTGCCCACATTCTTCCTGCCACTTGAATAGGTTACATCGTAATCTGTACCCTTACGAAGTGTCTTACCCTTGCTGTCCTTTATTGTTACAGCAGGTGTTTTTACCTTGCCGTCATAGGTATAATTTGTTGCAGATAATTTAAAACTTGATACCTTCGGAACAGTTGTTGATTTCTTGGTGCCACAAACAGAGCATTTATTTACAATGCTGCCATTAGCTCTTGATGTTGCTTTTGTAACATAATTTTTATAGGTGTGGGCTTTTTTAGCAACAGACTCTGTCTTTTTTTTGCCACACACGGTACAGGTATATGTTTTTACGCCTGCCACGGTACAGGTCGGCTGCCTTGTAATTGTTCCGTTATCATAGATATGGACACAGGGAATCGGTTGTATTAAGCTTTCAAGATTGTAGGCAATATTACGGTCAATATTGTCATTTTTTATACTGCCGTCGTCATATTGCCAAATATCAGCCTTAACTCCTGTTTTGCCAACCTCAATTTGCTTTGTAAGGTAATTATTTGTGCTGATTCCCCAATAGGCGTACCATACCAAATAACCCTTTGATACTACTGTGTTAATGTCAATATAGTTATTAAACCAATTAAGATTTGCGTACACCATTGGTCTGTAGCCGGCATTTTTAACAGCCTCACAGAAGGTTACCATATTGCTTGTTATTTGCGTTTTGTTGCAGTTATTGGAAATAAGCTTATCCTCTAAATCATAGGCAACAGGCAAGGTAAAATACTCGCCGTAGCCCTTGTCAATCATTTGTTCAAGGGTATCTATTACAAAATCAGCCTCTTCCTGCGCCTCTGCCTTATCAAAGGCATAGCTATAAAAATAAATGCCGAAATTCATTTTTGCAGCATTTGCTTTTTTGACATTTTCCCAAAACTGCTTGTCGATATTATTGGCGCCGTTACCTATCCAGCCAAGGCGAATCATAACAAATTTATTGCCCTCGTTCTTAAGCTTATTAAAATTAACATTACCGTTATGCTCAGAAACATCAACACCTTTGGCAGTAGAGAGTGCAAAGGCATTGACACCGGTGCAAAGCACTGAACCGATAATTATAATTAAGGACAATAAAACGCTGATAATCTTTTTCATAATACACCCCGAAAACATACTGCATCCATTCTACCAATAAATTAAAAAAAAGTCAATATAAAAGGAGATACAATGGTTGTCCCAAAGTATCTCCTGCAATTTATGAAATATTAGAGAGCAGCCTTTGCAGCTTCAACAAGTGTTGTAAATGCTGCAGGGTCTGAAATAGCGATTTCTGAAAGCATCTTTCTGTTAAGGTCGATGCCTGCCTTCTTAAGACCGTTCATAAATGTTGAATAGTTAGTACCGTTAAGCTTGCAAGCAGCCGAAATACGAGTAATCCAAACACGTCTGAAATCTCTCTTCTTCTGCTTTCTGCCGATATATGCATACTGACCACTCTTCATTACAGCCTGCTTAGCTGTTTTGAAAAGACGGTGCTTTCCACCATAGTAGCCCTTTGCTGCTTTTAATACCTTTTTTCTTCTCTTACGAGTTGCCATAGCGCCTTTAATTCTTGCCATGATTATATACCTCCGTGTTGTAGTTTATGCTTAAAATATAAGCGAATAATTCTTATTTGTAAGGAACAAGTCTTTTGCACTGCTTTTGGTTTGTAACATCAGCAACTGCAGTTTTACGAAGATTTCTCTTACGCTTTGTTGACTTCTTTGTGAGAATGTGAGAGGTATAAGCATGAGCACGCTTAACCTTGCCGCTTTTTGTTGTCTTGAAGCGTTTTTTTGCTCCACTGTGTGTTTTAATTTTTGGCATAATTATTCCTCCGTTTATACTAATTATTTACCTTGCTTTGGTGACAGGAACATAAGAATTTGTCTGCCCTCAAGCTTTGGTGCTTTATCAACATTTGCCACCTCTTCAAGTGAGTCGGCAAAACGCTTCATATTATCTACTCCAAGCTCTGAATGAGCCATCATTCTGCCCTTAAGCCTGATGGAAACCTTAAGCTTGTGACCTGAAGCAAGAAACTTTTTAGCTTGATTAACCTTTGTGTTGAAATCTCCGACATCGATTGTAACAGAAAGACGAATTTCTTTTGTTTCAATTTGCTTTTGATTTTTGCGATTTTCCTTTTCACGCTTTGCTTGCTCATAACGGTACTTTGAATAGTCCATAATTTTGCACACAGGTGGCTTTGCCTGTGGAGCAATTTTAACTAAATCAAGGTCGTTATCCTCGGCAATCTTAAGTGCTTCCTTTGCGCTCATAATGCCAAGCTGCTCGCCGTTTGCTGAAATTACACGCAATTCCTTGTCTTTGATTTCGTCATTGATTTGCTGAGCATCCCTGCTGATAAAAAACACCTCTTAATAAAATAATAAATAAAGTGCGGACGCAAAACGACCGCACTCAATAATTAACAATAATTATTGCCCATTTAACTGAACGCTGATGGGGAGAACGGGTCCGTCCTACTTTGTTGTGGGAATATATTACCACACCCATTAGCAAATGTCAAGGATTTTTTTAATTTGTAGTTTTAGTTTGTGTTTGTATGTTTAAGCTGCTCCCATTTTGCAGAAAATTCCGTGTAGCTGTCGGTAAAGAAGAAGTCTGCACCATTATTGTATGAGAAGAAATAGAAATACTTTGTGTCATTATGATTAACAACAGCGTCAATATTTGCAACACCCGGATTACAAATAGGTCCACTGGGAAGAGCACTGCATTTATAAGTGTTATATGATGTAACAACATTATCACTAAATCCGTTTGCTCTTAAGGCATTGCCGTAGTCGATTGTAACATCTGACTGAAGCTGTTGACCTGCATTTAGACGATTAACAAATACAGATGCAATATTTTCTGCCACACCCTCACCTAATGTTTCTTTTTCTACAACAGAGGCAAGTGTTACAAGGTCATATAGGCTCATATTATTGGCTGTGCAATAATCCTTCCAGCTATCACTTATACGGTCTGCAAAGGCAGAAAGCATTTGGTTAACAACATCCTTTGCCGATGTGTTTTCCTCAAAATCATATGTGGCAGGGAACAAAAATCCCTCAAGAGGATAAGCAATAGTGTCTTTATTTGGTATTTCCTTAATAAAGGAATAATCATATCCCTGTGTATTTTTGCACTCATTAAGAAAATCTGCTCCTGAGCAAATACCGTTTTCCTCCAATGCAGTAGCGATGTCGAAAATATTATATCCCTCGGGAATACAAACAGATACTGATTTATGAGATACATCGGGAGTTGTAAGCTTTTTTGCAATATCATCATAGCTCATATTATTTTTTAGCAAAAACTCACCTGCAGTGAATTGATAATCGGGATAGTGCTTATCCATCCAGCTTGACCAAACAGCATCGCTGACAACAATACCGTTATTATAAAGTCTTTGGCTCACATCGTACTGGGACATATTATCTGTAACATACAAATTGTATTCACCCTCATACTGCTGATTACCGTTAATATCGTTGCTGATAAAGGAGTAGCCAAAATATCCACCGATACAAATCGCAATGATTACTGCAAGAATTATTGGAATTATTAGCCTATTTCCTTTTTTATTTGCCATAATAATCTGTCCTTTCTATCCTCATTGGAATATGGGCAATTCCTCTATCAATAATCTGCTGTCCTATTTCTTTAAATCCGATTTTTTTATAAAATGGCACAGCGTGATTTTGTGAGTCCACAAGCACAAAATCAGAACCATAGTTAAACGCTTTTTCAATTACGGCACGGACAATCAGATCACCGTAGCCCTTACCTCTATATTCCTTTAACACTGCTATTCTGCCGATTTTAAAGCCATCCTCTGTTTTAACTGCACGGGCAGTTGCCACTGCTTTATTGTCGTCAAAAAGCAATGCAAAATCAGCAATATC
>CAMFYM010000106.1 GCA_946002045.1 uncultured Clostridia bacterium
TTTGCTCGGGGGCGGTACCATCGTACAGCTCCCACTCGCAAGAAAACGAAATTCATCTCCATTTCTCGAAGTCTGCCAGCGTGTAGAAAAAGGCTTGGACAACATCTGTCCAAGCCTTTAGTTGTTTTATTTAACCATTGAGTATTGCAAAGTTCTCCTTGTTGCATTTGTAAAGGTTTTTGAAAACCTTAAAGTTTCTGTCGTAAACCTCTTTGTTTGCGTTGTTGGGGTGATATGTGCTTTCAATAGGAATAAGCTTTTTAACATCCTTCATTGTGGGTATAATGCCCATACCAACTGCAATACATGCTGCTGCACCCACAGCACCTATGTTTTGAGGAGACTTAACAACTATAACATCTCTTTCAAGTATATCAGCAAGAATTTGACATGTGGTTGCACCTAAAGCACCACCACCACAGAAACGAACTGCCTTTGATGTCTTTACCTTCATTTCCTGTCTTTCAAGCATCCATCTCATATGGAAGCCTATACCCTCAACAACAGAACGGATAAGTTCAGTCTTACCTGTTTCAAGACGAATGTTAAAGAACATACCTGCTGCATTTGGGTCCTCAAAGGGACAACGGTTGCCGTGGAGCCAAGGTGTAAAGATTACACCGTTTGAGCCGGCAGGGATTGTGTCGATAACCTCCTCAAGATAATCATACATATTAAAGTTGATTTGCTCAAGGCTGTCTGCTGCGTTGCCGTATTTTTTAAGGAATACGCCGATTTCATCAAGTGCAAGGTGGTCTTTAACCCATCCAACGCATTTGTTTGATGTTTCAAGCTCGCCAAAGTAATTAAAGGATTCAGGGTCAGCACCAACTATTGCTGCCATCATAGCCTGAGCGTCAACTGTTTGCTTTTCGCATACTGTTCCTACCCAACCTGATGTACCTGAATAAATATGAGTATCACCGTTTTCAACAGCACCGGCACCTACGCCGATGAGTGATGCGTCACCACCACCGCCATATACTGCTGTGCCGGCTGCAAGTCCAAGCTCCTTTGCTGCCTTTTCTGTAATTTCGCCAACCTTTTCGGTACACTTTTTAATAGGAGGCAGGTGATCAATGTTAACACCAACCATATCGCAAATAGGCTTGCACCAACCCTCATGTCCTTTTCTCGTATCATAGAGAAGTGTTGCAAAAGCAGAGTCGGTTGTCATAACAAATTCGCCACTGGCACGGCAAATAAGGTATTCCTTAATATCAAGCCACTTGTAAATTCTCTTAAAGTTTTCAGGCTCGTGAGCCTCAACCCATTTGTATTTCCAAATAGGGTCTTTAACAGAAGAAGATACAGCACCTGTATAACGAAGATATTTAAGAAGCTTTGTTATTTCAGCACCTGCAATTTGAACACCGTGAGAAATACCTGTTTTAAGCTCTTCTCTTGCTCTTTGGTCCATATATGTCATTGGACGGCGAATACAATTACCTTCCTTGTCAACAAGTACAAGTCCCTGCATTGCCGAACAAAAGCTGATACCCTCTATCTGCTCCTTTTGAATATTAGGGGCTTTTTCAAACACCTTGCGAGTAGTGATGCACATAGCTTCCCACCATTCGTCAGCGTCCTGCTCTGCACCGCCCTTTGCGCCTGTCTCCTCGTCAACATAAAGGTTGTAGCCCTCTGTTGATGACGCAAGAATATTCATTTTTTCATCAATTTCAATAAGACAGGTTTTGATACCGGTGGTGCCGATGTCATAGGTGATTACATATTTGCTCATATTGTTCCTCCTGTATTTAATGCTCACTTTGTTTCGTATGTAAAAGCAGATTCTATAAACCTTAAAAGCTGTGTAACAATCTGCTCTTCATCTAATTTTTCAATATCAATATCGGTGTAAACCTTGAATTTTTCCTTGTAATAATTGCAGGTGTATGCAAATTGAAGTGTTGTCAGCAGGCTGTCAAGAAATAACGCCAGCATTCTCGGATCAATGTCCGATCGAATATCACCCTTGCTAATTGCCTGCGATATAGATGTAATATATATAGAGCTTCTTTTGCTTTCTATTTCCTCCACCACATCACTAATGCTGTCAGGTGCGTCCTTTCTTGAGCTGATCTCATTATACATTTTTATGTAGTTGGAGTATTTTTTTGAGTGTTGGCAAATTGTACGGATAAGCTTTTCAGCCTTTTTCAGCAGCTTATCCTCGCTAACCATAATTTCGTCAAGTGATTTTTCAAGTACGCTCATACCTCTTTTTAAGCAGGTGATAAAAAGATCCTCTTTAGTAGCAAAGTACTTATACATCAAGCCGATTGATATGCCGGCATTTTTTGCAATGATATTTATGTTGGCGTTTTCGTATCCCTTTGATGAAAACTCCTCAATGCCAACCTCAAGAATAAGATTTTTTCTTTTATCGTCTGCTCGTTCAAAAGCCTCTTTGTGATATTTTTTTTCTATCATAATTAAAATTTCGTATCGTTGCACAAAAAGGCAATATTATATTTGTGCAAGGTAAACAAATACGCCCCTTATTTATCATTGTTGTCAAGGGTATATTATCATTATTTAATCATTTTTGCAATAAATATATCTAAATTTTTACATTAAAGGATTTGACAAATCGTTAAAAAGTGTTATACTTAATGTGTAATAATAGTGAGTGGGTACTCACACCATAAATGGTGAGCAGTCACTCACGGTAAAATAATTTTTTAAGGGGGAATTACCAATGGATACAAGATTTGCTATTTCAGAGTATCCTGATGCAGCCGTTCTTACTGCTCAGTTAGACGCACTCATCAAAAAACCAATTTATTCAATCAATCGTGACGCTCTTAAGAAATATGAAGAAGAGTATTTCAACACAAAGTGCGTTAAGTCAAAGGAAATGATAACAGAAGCAAAGCAGATTATCCCCGGTGGTGTTCAGCACAACCTTGCTTTCAACTATCCTTTCCCAATCGTAATGACAAAGGCAAAGGGCAACAAGCTTTATGACATCGACGGTAATGAATACTTCGATTTTCTTCAGGCAGGTGGTCCGACAATTATCGGCTCAAACGACGATGTTGTTAAGGAAAAGGTTAAGGAGCTTCTTGATGACTGTGGTCCTTCAACAGGTCTTTTCCATCCTTATGAATATAAACTTGCAAAGAAGATTTCAGAATGTGTTCCTTCAGTAGAAATGTTCCGTATGCTCGGTTCAGGTACTGAGGCTTGTATGTGCGCAGTTCGTGTTGCTCGTCTTGCAACAGGTCATAAGAACATAATCAAAATGGGTGGTGCTTACCACGGTTGGTCAGACCAGCTTGCTTGGGGTATGCGTGTACCTGGTACTCTTAACCTTCAGTCACACGGTGTACCATTGTTCGTATTTAAGCACACACAGGAATTCTTCCCTAATGACCTTAAGAGCCTTGAGAAGAAGCTTATACTTAACAAATTCCGTGGTGGTACAGCTGCTGTATTCATTGAGCCAATCGGTCCTGAGTCAGCTACTCGTCCACTTGATAAGGACTTCCCTAAGGGCGTTCAGGCACTCTGCCGTAAGTACGGTGCTCTCCTTGTTTGTGACGAGGTTGTAACAGGCTTCCGTATCGGTCTTTCAGGTGCACAGGGCTACTATGGTATTGATCCTGACATCACAATCTTCGGTAAGATTATTGCCGGTGGTTATCCGGGTGCCGGTGGTATCGGTGGTCATAAAGAGGTTATGAAGTATCTTGGTGCAGGTCTTGATAAGGCTGAAGGCAAGAAGATTCATAAGGCTATGTGTGGTGGTACAATGGCTGCTACACCGATTTCCTGCTGTGCCGGTTATACAGTAATCTGCGAGATTGAAAAGAGAAATGCTTGTCAGGTTGCAGGCCGTATGGCAGACAGACTTGTAAAGGGCATTAACGAATCAATCAAGAAGTATGACCTTCCATTTGTTTGCTACAACATCGGTTCTGTTTGTCACCTTCATACTGTTGCAACAATGCACTTCAAGGTTGACTGGAAGAAGCCATGGACAATTCCAAACACACTTAAGCAAACAAGCATTCGTCAAACAGAAATGCAATATATGGGTGCTGCTTATATGGCAGAGGGACTTGTTACACTTGCAGGCTCTCGTCTTTATACTTCAAGCGCTTATACCGAAGAGGATATTGATGAATGTATCCGTCGTTTTGACAAGGTACTTTCACAGTGTGAAATGATTAAGGACTAATTTCAATACTTACAGGGAGTGGGGATACCACTCCCTTTAGTACCATTTATATAAAAGAAATTTATTAGGAGAAAATATATGGCTTACGAAATTGAAGAAGCTAAAAGATTAGTTGTTGAAGCAGGTAAGAAGCTCCTTGAAAACGGGCTTATCGCTCGTACCTGGGGTAATGTTTCTGCAAGAATCAGTGAAACACAATTCGTTATAACACCATCAGGCCGTGCTTA
>CAMFYM010000107.1 GCA_946002045.1 uncultured Clostridia bacterium
CACCTAAGCCTTCGTCGGCAGCGTCAGATGTGTATAAGAGACAGGGAGTAAAGTATGTTAACTGATATTGAAATTGCTCAGCAGGCTAAGATGAAAAAAATTACAGATGTTGCAGCGTCTATCGGTATTACTGAGGATGAGCTGGAGCCATATGGTCATTATAAAGCAAAAATCAGCGATAGTGTTTTAAACAGATTAAAGGACGAGCCTGACGGCAAGCTTATACTTGTAACTGCCGTTAACCCAACACCTGCCGGTGAGGGTAAAACTACTGTTTCAATCGGTCTTGGCGAGGGTATGGCTAAAATCGGCAAGAACGCAGTAATAGCTCTTCGTGAGCCTTCTCTCGGTCCGGTATTCGGTATTAAGGGTGGCGCAGCAGGTGGTGGCTATTCACAGGTTGTACCTATGGAGGATATAAATCTTCATTTTACCGGTGATATGCACGCAATCACAAGTGCTAACAATTTGATGTGTGCAATTCTTGATAACCATATTCAGCAGGGCAACGAGCTTGGTATTGATCAGAGACGTGTGCTTGTTAAAAGATGCCTTGATATGAACGACAGAGCCTTAAGGAATATTGTTTGCTCCTTAGGTGGCAAGCTTAACGGTATTCCGAGAGAGGACCATTTTATTATTACTGTTGCCAGTGAGGTTATGGCAATCCTTTGTCTTGCAGAGGATTTGTTTGATTTAAAGAAAAGACTTGGCAATATTCTTGTTGCATACACCTATGACGGCAAGCCTGTTTATTGCCGTGATATTAAGGCAGACGGTGCAATGACAGTTTTGCTTAAGGACGCCATAAAGCCAAATCTTGTTCAAACACTTGAGAATACTCCTGCTATTATGCACGGTGGACCCTTTGCAAATATTGCTCACGGCTGCAATTCCATCAGGGCAACAAAAACAGCTCTTAAATTAGGTGATTATTGTATTACGGAGGCAGGCTTCGGCTCTGATTTAGGTGCCGAAAAATTCCTTGATATTAAGTGCAGATTTGCCGGATTAAAGCCAAGCTGTATAGTTCTTGTTTCAACCGTTCGTTCTATGAAATATAACGGTGGAGTTGAAAAGAGTCAGCTTGCAAAGGAAAATATGGAGGCATTGGAAAAAGGTAGCGTTAACCTTGGTGCACATATTGATAATCTAAAAAAATTCGGTGTGCCTGTTGTTGTTGCAATTAACCACTTTTATGCAGATACTGAAAAGGAAATTGAATTTGTTAAGCAGTTTTGCGAAAGCAAGGGCGCCGATTTCTCTGTTACAAAGTGCTTTGCAGAGGGTGGTGAAGGCTCAAGAGAGCTGGCGCAAAAGGTTGTTGATGCCTGTGAAAAGGAGAATAATTTCCATTTCTTATATGACCTTGATATGCCTCTTTATGATAAGATTGAAACAATTGCCCGTGAGATTTACGGTGCAGACGGTGTTGATTACACAAAGGAAGCAAAGAAAAGCATAGACGAGTTTATTGCTCTTGGTGCAGATAAAATTCCTGTATGTATGGCAAAAACTCAGTACAGTCTTTCGGATAATCCAACTCAATTAGGCAGACCGACTAATTTTAGAATTACTGTTTCTTCAGCTAACCTTTCAAATGGTGCAGGCTTTATCGTTTGTCAAACAGGCTCAATTATGACGATGCCCGGTCTTTCAAAGCAGCCTGCTGCATATAAGATTGATATTGATGATAACGGTAATACAGTAGGTCTTTTCTAATGAAGGAGTATATTACAAGAAGCTATGAGGAAACCGTCCTGCTGGGTAAAAGCCTTGCTCAATCACTACCCAAGGGCTCTTTAGTTGCCTTTATCGGAGGACTGGGTATGGGTAAAACTGCATTTACCACAGGATTAGCATTAGGTCTTGATATTGATTGTGATGTTTCGTCACCAACCTTTGCAATATGCAACACATATATTGGTAAGGCAAATACTCTTTATCATTTTGATATGTATAGAGTTGACGGCTGGGATGACCTTTACTCCACAGGATTTTATGATTATATAGATACTGATGCTTATATGGCTATTGAGTGGAGCGAAAATGTTTACGGCGCTCTGCCACAGGATAGCTATATAGTTGAAATCTCCAAGATTGATGAAAATTCAAGGACTTTTAAAATCTATCAAAAATCAGAGGTTCAGGAATGATATTATCGGTTGATTCATCGGCAGTTACAGCATCTGTTGCTTTAACTGATGGTGAAAAAGTAATTAAAAGTGAATTTGTAAATGCCGGCTTAACTCATAGCGAAACCCTGTTACCTATGATTAAAAGAGTGATGACAGGCTATGAATTTAAGGATTTAGATGCTATTGCAATTACTGTCGGTCCGGGCTCCTTTACAGGAGTAAGGATTGGTGTTGCCACCGTTAAAGGATTGGCATTTAACTGTAATATACCTTGCATCAGCGTTTCAACTCTTGAAGCGATTGCTTATAATTTTGTTGACAAAAATGCAGTTGTTTGTGCTGTTATGGACGCCAGAAGAATGCAGTTTTATAATGCTTTGTTCAAGGTGGAAAACGGAGCTGTTACAAGGCTTTGTAATGACCGTGCTGTTTCAATAGATGATTTAAGGAATGATTTATTGCAGTATGATAGTGTAATAATTGCAGGTGACGGTGCAAGGCTGTGCTATGATAATTTAGGACTTTCAAACACATCTCTTGCAGAGGAGGATTTGATTTATCAAAATGCATTAGGCGTTGCTAAATCAGCACAGAATAAAGAAAGAATTCCGGCATCATCGCTTATGCCTGTTTATTTAAGATTAAGTCAGGCAGAGCGAGAGCTGAAGCTAAAAAAAGGAGAATAAATATGATAGCAATAGGCAGTGACCACGCAGGCTTTCCTCTTAAGGAGGAAATAAAAAAATTTTTAGACGAAAAGAATATTGAATATTTCGATGTTGGATGCTACACACCTGAGAGGTTTGATTATGCAATATCAGCACAAAAAGCGTGCGACAAGGTAGTAGCAGGGGAGTGCGACAAAGCAATTCTTGTTTGTGGCACAGGAGTCGGCATTTCTATGGCAGCAAATAAGGTTAAGGGTATTCGTGCTTGCTGCTGCTCTGACTATTTCAGTGCTAAATACACAAGAGCTCATAACGACGCAAATGTGCTTTGTATGGGCGATAGAGTAATCGGTGCAGGCTTAGCCTGTGAGCTTGTTGATGTTTTTCTTAATACGGAATTTGAGGGTGGACGCCACCAAGGTCGTATTGACCAGATTATGGCTATTGAAAACGGAGAAAAGCTTTATTAAAATATTTTAGCAAAAAAGTAACCCCACAGCTTAAAACTGTGGGGTTTATCATTTCTTGTTATTATGACCATTTAATAGCCTTTAATGAGAAGCCGAGTGTTACATCAAGTCTGTTCTTTTGAATAACTGCAACAACCTTGCTCTTGTTACAGCCACTTACTGTGCCTGTTACCTTATAGAAGTTGTTGTTGCCAAGGTCCTCAATCTTTGTAATTTTAACAGTTTGCTTTTTTGGAGTGTATTCTGTAATCTTAAATGTATCGTTGCTGCTGATATATTCAATAGGAGCGCCAACCTCGTTAGCAACGGTGTTACATTTCGTTTTAAAGTTAACTACTGTTTGTCCGTAATACTTAAAGAGGTTAAGTACGATTGGGCTTGATGGATATGTATCTCTTGTGCTGCCCTCACGCTCTGTCATCCATACAGCAGTATGAACAGCTAATTCGATTGGAACACCGTCAGAGTTTTCGTAGTTTTTAATGTAAAGATACGGCACCTCAAGCATTGATGTAACAATTTCCTGGTCAACTAATGAGAAGTTAACCTCTTCACCGGTTGCAGTAGTCTTTGGTACTGTTTCGCTACCGTTAAATGCAGTAGTTTTTTCTTCAGATGTCATAGGTACATCTTTCTTTGTTGTACCTGTTGGTGCAGGTCTTGTTGTAGTTGTGTTAGGACCTGTTGTTGTGTCATCGTTAGATAAGGTGGTTTTGATTTCGGTTGAATTGGTGGTTTTGTTGCTTTCACCCTTTTTAGTAGTAGCTTCTGTAACAGGGATTGTAACAACCTTACCGTCATCATCCTTAACAGGATTGCCCTCTTCGTCAAGAATTTCAGCATAAAGCTTGCCGTTTTTATCTGTTTTATACTTAACAGCAACATTTGTTGTAACCTTATTGCCTTCTTTGTCTGTTACTTCTTTGCCGTCTTTGTCTGTAACATTCTGTGTTTCAAAGCCGTATTCATCGTCAGCAGCTGCGATTGGCTCTGTGGTATTTGGCTCGTCCTCATTATTTTTTGAGCAAGCAGCAAATACACAGGAAATAATAACAATAACTGCAAGTAAAAGAATCAGTGTTTTTTTCAAGGTAAGCACCTCTTTCATAATTTATAATATAATTATATAAC
>CAMFYM010000108.1 GCA_946002045.1 uncultured Clostridia bacterium
TAGTCAGACAGTGCCTTGTATGCAACATCGCAAATATCAGCATCAATAGTCAGCTCCATATCATTGGAGCCACCCTTTGACGCCTTATAAATGCCTGTCAGCATATTATATCCTGTTAGCTTTGCCTCATAGACATTTTGAACGCCTGTTGAAATAAAGCCCTTTGTGTCGCCGACTGTATGGAGAGTTGCCTTCCTTGTAGTCAAAGAGTCATTATATTCTCTTTTTCCGTCAACAGTTTCTGCAAGACTTCTGCCGTTACAATCGGTGATTTTGCCTGCACCTGTCAGCTCACCATTGTAGTAAACATGGCTGTTATAGGGCTGCATAACCCAATCGTCACCGTATGAAACAAGGCTGTATGTTAAAAATCCACATCCACCGATAAATGCAACAATCAAAGCAATGAGGAAAAGCCCTCTGCGTGTAATCATTTTCATTTCTTTTTAACACCTCCAAGATAGTTATAGGTTCTCACATCGGAGGCTTTAATAAATGCCAGCACTGCCCAGCAGGAAAGCATTGAGCTGCCACCCTGACTTACAAACGGCAGAGTTACACCTGTTAAAGGCAATATATCTGTTATACCGAAAATGTTAAGCCCTGTCTGGAAAAGGAGCATACCTGCACCTGCAACGGCACATATTGAATAAAATGTTGACCTTGCTGCTATTGAATTAACAAGAGCAGACACGGCTATTGCAGCAAAGGACAATACCAAAAGCAAGCCGAAAATAAATCCCCATTCCTCACAGATAATACCGAAAACATCATCGGTTGTAACGAGATAATTGTCAAAATAATGCCTGATTTTTCCGTTGCCGATACCCATACCCAACAGTCCACCTGAGGCAATACCTGTTAATATATGAGTCTGCTGGTAGCCCTTGCCGTATGGGTCCTGCCAAATATGACGATAAATGGCAAATCTATTTGTAACATATGACTTGTACTTAATTACAATGGCACCACCCAAGCCTGCTGCCGACACGGCAAGTCCCACTGTTTTAAAGTCACCTGAGTTCATAAATGCAATAATCAAAAATGTTACAAAGAAAATTAACGCAGTACCAAAATCACGAATAAGAATAAGCGTTCCTACACAAGCGATTGAAAAGGCAATAAACTTGATAATATTCTTTGATGTTTGGATTTTTTCAAGAGTGGCTGCACCTACAAAAATAAACGCCACCTTTACAAATTCTGACGGCTGAACCGTTATACCACCGATTTCTATCCAGTTTTGAGCACCGTATTTCACCTTGCCTATAATCAAATTGATTAAAAGCAAAATAAGAGCACCCACAGCAACCGGCAATCGCAGCTTCATACAAAGCTCAATATTGCCTAAAATAAACACCATTACGGTAAAGCCCACAATACCTGCCAATGCAATTAAAAGCTGCTTAAAGCAAGCGTTAGGGTCAACAGAGCCGATAACTGCTAAGCCTGTCCCTGTAAGGAAAAATGCTATAATCTCCAGCTCAAAATTCCTTCTGTGCAAAATAGCATAAAGGGCTGTAACATACACCCATTCAACAACAATAAATATCCCCATTGACACAAGCATCTTTACCGATAGCTCTTCACCTGCTACGGCTGCACTGTACCCTGTAAATATTTGAAATACAGATAGAACAAGCAGCATTGCAAAGTTATTAAGAGGCTTTATGTGAGGAACCCTTTTTGATTTTTTATTAGTCATATATCCTCGCCTCCTTACTGCTCATAAAAAACAAATGCCCGTTCGCCAAAGGTAACTAAGTCCTCGTCAAAAATAAGCTGTGGCTGTGAAATAATCCTGCCGTTTAGCTTTGTACCGTTATGGCTGTTCAAGTCAGATAACGCCCAACCACGAGTTGTTTGATGAATTCGTGCGTGCTCACTGCTGACAGTGTCAAGGTTTATTTGAATATCACAAGTATCTCCCCTGCCGATTAAAACATCTCTTTTTTTAAGATAGATGGGCTTGTGAGTTTTTACATCAACAAGAACGGCATAGGCAACATTTGTGCTTTGCTTTTTTGCAGCGTTAACCTGTGTACGCATTTGAGTTTTTGACTCTGCCGAAACTGCCTCGGCACACAAAAACTTAAGTGGTGTTGAACCGATTTTGATTATATCGCCGTCGCTGATAACGCATTTGCCATCTATCACTTTATCGTTAACCATAACGCCTGTTTTTGAAAAGGTGTCGGTAATCACCCACTCATTCTGTTTTTTTGCAATAACGGCGTGAAAGCGTGATACATCGTCAAGTGTTAAAACAATATCGTTGGATTTGCTTTTACCGATAGAGGTTTCCCACCTGTCAATATCTATAACATTACCGTTGTTTTGGTCAACAAGCTGTGCTAATTTGTGAAGTCTCGGTCTGTTCCTGAAAAGTGAAATAATACAAGCCGACAATATTATCAATGCCAAAATCGGCAAAATATATCTAAGTGAGCTGACAAAAAACACATTTATTTTATCCAATTCGGTCACTCCTTTTATATTGTTATATCTATAAAATACTTATATTAAACTAAAAAGTCAAGAAAGTATTGAATTTGTTTACATTTTATCTTATACTGAAATTACCAAAACAATTCAGAGAGGTTTTTGCTATGAGTATCAGCAAATCAGTATTCGGCTTACTTAAAGGCGAAAAAGAGGTTGAGCTTTACACAATTACAAACAAAAACGGCGCTTATGCCTGTTTAATGACATTAGGTGCCGGCATACAGTCACTATATATTCCCGATAGGGACGGCAATTTGGGTGATGTTGTATTAGGCTTTGATGAGCCTGATTACTACACAAATCCCGACCTTGGCTACCAAGGACTTGTGGTTGGCAGATTTGCAAATAGAATAAGAGATGCAAAATTTATCCTTGACGGTGTTGAGTACCACACACCAAACAATCAAGGTCAATGGACGCTCCACAGTGGTGGTCGCTTCAGCTTTAATATTTGGCAGGTGGAGGAAGCAACGGACAATTCTGTTACATTCTCCTTTTTCTCTCCCGATATGGAGGACGGCTTCCCCGGCAATTTTAAAATGAAGGTTAAATATACCTTTGACGACGACAATGTACTTAGGATTGAATATTCAATTTTGTCTGACAAAAGGACTATTGCAAATCCGACTAACCATTCATATTTCAATCTTTCCTGTGACCCTTCAAAAACCGTTGAGGACCATCTTCTTCAAATCAATGCTGACAGATTTACGGAAACAGACGATGACCAGCTTACAACAGGTGAATACGGTGAGCTTAAAGGCACAATGATGGACTTTTCATCAATGCACAAAATCGGCGACAGAATTAACGAGCCGTTTAGGGCAATTATTGACGGCATAGGCTATGATAATAATTATTGCCTGCATAACAGTCAAATCGGCAGGCTCGCTCAGGCAGCAATACTTGCTGATGAGGTAAGTGGCAGAAAAATGGAGGTTTGGACTGACCTGCCCGGTATTCAGCTTTATTGTGGTGGCTGGCTTGAAAAGGAGGGTAATCCCGGAAAAAACAGTAACGGTGCCGTGTCATACAGGCGTGGTGCTGCACTTGAAACACAGTTTTATCCCGATTCAATCCACAATCCTAACTTCCCATTCAAGCTTGTTGAGGCAAACGAGGAATTCAAAACAACAACTGAATTTAGATTTTCTACTTTATAATAAGGCAAAGGCATAAAAAATCCCTTGGGAATTAACCCAAGGGATTTAATTATTTTGCTGTATTAACAGTATAGATTAACCAAGCTCTGAGAAGTACTTGATTGTTCTAACCATCTGTGATGTGTAGCTGTTCTCGTTATCATACCAAGAAACAACCTGAACCTCAAAGAGATCCTCACCGATTGGAAGAACCATTGTCTGTGTAGCGTCAAAGAGTGAGCCGTATCTCATACCAACGATGTCTGATGATACGATTTCGTCTGTGTTGTAGCCGAATGACTCTGTTGCAGCAGCCTTCATAGCAGCGTTGATGCCGTCAACTGTGATGTCCTTACCCTTAACAACAGCTGTAAGGATTGTTGTTGAGCCTGTTGGAGTAGGAACTCTCTGTGCAGAACCGATAAGCTTGCCGTTAAGCTCAGGAATTACAAGACCGATTGCCTTTGCAGCACCTGTTGAGTTAGGAACAATGTTAACTGCAGCAGCTCTTGAACGACGAAGGTCGCCCTTTCTCTGAGGACCGTCAAGTGTCATCTGGTCACCTGTGTAAGCGTGGATTGTGCACATAATACCACTCTGGATTTCTGCATAATCATTAAGAGCCTTAGCCATAGGAGCAAGGCAGTTAGTTGTGCAAGAAGCAGCTGAAATAACTGTATCCTCAGCAGTAAGTG
>CAMFYM010000109.1 GCA_946002045.1 uncultured Clostridia bacterium
CTCCACCTTTTTGATTAAATATCGCTACGGTTTTACCCATAATCCACCTCCAATGCGAAAAATCGTTAATAAAAAACTTATTCGGATTTGTCTTGTTTGCTTATATTATACAACAACAGACTTGCACGAGCAAGTGTTTCACATGAAACATTTATAAATTATTTTTTAAAATTGTGTTGACAAGGGCAAATGACACAATATATTGATGTTTCACATGAAACATTTTGCATTTTGCCTATAAAACAGAAAAAACGAGCAAAAGAGCTCGTTTTTTCCGCGTGATGAAAAGAGGAGAATATGTTAAAACGGTTTCCCGTTTTAAGCAGAGTTAGTGCAAACATTTTTCTTGCTTTGGACTGTTTGCCTGTCCTTTGGTATTCTTACAGTAAATTCTATATATTCGTCTGTTTCTGTTTTGTTGGATTGGGCATCGATGCCTGCTTCCTTCATTGTTTGTATTGCCTTGTTGAATGTGTTTACGAAAATTCGCACATCCTTAAAAATTTTTACCACATTTCGCTTTTGCTTTGGCGCTTTTTGTGTAATACTGTCGATATATGCCTCTGTTTGCTGAACATTAAGCTGTCTTTCCTTAATGAGCTTAAGGGTTGTCCACATATCCTTTTCGCTTTCTAATCGTAGCAGTGCTCGTGCGTGTCGCTCTGTTAAGCCCTCCTGCTCAATAAAATAACGCACATCAACAGGTAATTTAAGTAATCGCAGCTTGTTTGACAGGGAGGATTGACTTTTGCCAAGCCTTTTGCCTATCTGCTCCTGCGTCATACCAAAATGGTTAACAAGCTGACTGATTGCCTGTGCCTCCTCAAAAAAGTCAAGATTGCTGCGCTGTATGTTTTCAAGTATTGAATAAAGGGCACTTGATTCATAGTCGCAATCAATAACAACACAAGGCACCTCCTGCAGATTTGCAAGGATTGATGCACGAAGTCTGCGCTCGCCGGCAACAATCTCGTAGTAATCGCTATTGTTGATTTGCCTGCATATCAGTGGTTGAAGCACACCGTTTTCCTTAATTGACTCTGAAAGGGACAGCATTTCCTCGCTTTTGAACTGCTTTCGTGGTTGATAGGGATTAGGCAGTAGCTTTTCGGTAGGTATTCTAATAATCTTGTCCACTTACCTCAACTCCTTGTCTAAACTATACCATAAAGTTTGTATGAAATAAAGGCTTTCTCGTCGTGAGAAAGCCTTTTAATTCGACATATAGTTATTGCTTTAGAGTGGGCGAGTATCAATTTTCTTTGATTTCCTTGGGTATTTTGTCGGTGTTTGCGAAATCTTTTTTATTACCACAACACTTCTTGAATCGCCGTTAGGCAGGGAGTATTCCTCAAAGCATTCCAATCTGCCACCTAATACCTTTATTGCATTTTTTGCCTGCTCTAATTCCTCCTTACCGTTAGAGCCTTTAAGCGAAATAAATGTGCCACCCTCCTTAACAAGAGGCAGGCAATACTCACAAAGTATGTTGAGAGGCGCAACTGCTCTTGCCACAGCCACATCATATGTTTCACGGAAATCGTCATTTTTGCCTAACTCCTCGGCTCTTGCATGCTCAATATTTGCCACCAAGCCGGTGTTGAGCAAAACATCCTTAATAAAGGAAAGCTTTTTGCCTACACTATCTACAAAGCTTACCTCAACATTCGGCTTAGCCATCAGCAACGGCATAGACGGAAATCCGGCACCACAGCCCACATCAACAAGGGTGTCGCCATCCTTTAAGCTTATGTACTTTAAAGGATAAAGGCTGTCAAGAAAATGCTTTATTGTTATGCCCTCAGAGTCGGTAATTGCCGTTAAGTTCGTATGCTCGTTCCACCTAACAAGCCTTTCGGCATATGTATCAAATCGTTCAAGTGCAAGGTCGTCAAGCTCTACACCGATTTGCGATGAATATTCCTTTAATAATTCCTTGTTAATCATAATGTCTCCAAAATAATATTAAGTGCTGCCACATCGGCAGGGTTAACTCCACTGATTCTGCTTGCCTGACCTAAATTCTCCGGTCTGATTTTAGAAAGCTTTTCAACAGCCTCAAGTCTTAATCCCTTTAGGGTGGAATAGTCAATATCCTTAGGGATTTTTTTGCACTCAATTCGGCGCATTTCCTTAATCTGCTGCTCCTGCCTTGCAATATAGCCCTGATATTTTACGCCTATCTCCACCTGCTCAAACACATCTCGTGGCAAATTGGGTCGGTCATCATCAACGGCAGTCAGTGATTCATATGTAACCTGTGGTCTTTTTAACAGCTCAAGCATTTTGCAGCCACGCTCAAGGGGGGTAGTGCCTAAAGAAATAAGGATTTCCTGAAGCTTATCTGTTAACGGGATTGATTTTTCCGTAATTCTTGCCAGCTCATCCTTAACCTGCTGCTGCTTTAATTCAAATTTATCATATCTTTCCTGTGAAATAAGTCCGATTTTGTAGCCTGTGGGTGTTAATCTCACATCGGCATTATCCTGCCTTAAAACAAGACGGTACTCACTTCTGCTGGTCATCATTCTGTAAGGGTCGGTGCAGCCCTTTGTTACAAGGTCATCAATAAGGGTGCCGATATATGATCCACCACGATCAAGTATTAAAGGCTCCTGACCTTTAATTTTTAATGCAGCATTTATGCCTGCCACAAGACCCTGTGCAGCAGCCTCCTCGTAACCACTTGAGCCGTTGAACTGACCTGCACCGTAAAGCCCATCAATATCGTTGAACTCAAGTGTTGCCTTAAGAGCAGTTGGGTCAACGCAATCATACTCAATAGCATATGCCGTACGCATAACAAGTGCATTTTCAAGTCCGGGGATAGTGTGAATAAATTTAAGCTGAACATCCTCCGGCAGTGATGATGAAAGACCCTGCAAATACATCTCCTCTGTGTTAAGTCCACAGGGCTCAATAAAAAGCTGGTGCCTTTCTTTATCGGCAAAGCGAACAATTTTATCCTCAAAGCTTGGGCAGTACCTTGGTCCCTTTCCCTCGATTTTGCCTGAATACATAGGACTTCTGTGTAAATTATCAAGGATAACCTGCTTTGTTTTGTCGTTAGTGTATGTAATGTGACAGCACACCTTATTTTCAGGTGGGGTGTGGGTGTCAAAGCTAAAGGGAACAGTAACATCATCGCCCTTCTGTACCTCAAGGTTAGTGAAATCAATAGTGTTCCTGTTTACTCTTGCAGGTGTTCCTGTCTTAAATCTGCGTAGGGGAATATTCAATTTTTTCAGAGCAGAGGACAGTGCAACGGCAGGGAACATACCGTCCGGTCCGCTTTCGTAGGAAACATCACCGATATAAACCCTTCCACCTAAAAATGTTCCTGTTGCAATAATAACTGCCTTTGCAGTAAACAAAGCCTCCAGCCTTGTTTCTACCTGCCACAAGCCGTTGTCCGTTTTTTGAATATCAACAATTTCGCCCTGACGAATATCAAGATTTTCCTGACATTCAAGGGTATGCTTCATACCGGCTGAATATTCACGCCTGTCAATTTGTGCTCTAAGAGAGTGAACGGCAGGTCCCTTGCCTAAATTCAGCATACGGGACTGAAGGCAGTATTTGTCGGCTGCCTTGCCCATTTCTCCACCAAGAGCGTCAATTTCTCTAACAAGGTGACCCTTTGATGTGCCACCGATAGAGGGGTTGCAGGGCATATTGCCCACCCAATCAAGATTTATTGTAAACACAGCTGTTTTGCAGCCTAATCGTGCAGCTGCCAAACACGCCTCAATTCCTGCGTGACCGGCACCGATTACTATTACATCATATTCCTGTGCAAAATACTTCATCTAAACTCTGTCCTTACTTACCTACACAAAATCTGCTGAAAATGTTGTTAACTACTTCCTCTGTTGCTTTTTTGCCTGTTAATTCTAACAATCGGTCAACGGCACTGTCAATCATAACGTTGATTGCGTCATATGTTACACCCATATTTGCACCGTCCAGTGCCTGACAAATATTATCATATGCGTCGGCAACACAACGCTTTTGCCTTTTGTTAGCAAGGATAGGCTGAGAGGAGTCAAAGCTCTCAACGCCCAAAAGCTCCTTAACTGCCTGCTCCAACACCTGTGCACCCTCGTTGTTTTTGGCAGAAATATAGGCAACCTTGTCAAATTCCTTTTCAATACGGCTAATATCAATTTTGCCTTCCAAATCTGTTTTGTTGATTACGGCAACAGCCCTTTTGCCCTTGCAGGCATCAATTATCATCTCGTCATCGCTGTTAAGACTGACAGAGCTGTCAAACATTGCAAGAATAAGTGATGCCGAATGAATTTTGTCAACGGCTTTTTTTATGCCCATTGATTCAA
>CAMFYM010000110.1 GCA_946002045.1 uncultured Clostridia bacterium
AAAAAAGCAGTGGCAAAAGCCACTGCTTTTAATACTTAATTCGGTTAGAATTCGATTTCGTACTCGTCACCACTACCGTTATCAGAGCCACCTGAAAGGGTCATCACAGGTTCAACTGTGAACTTTGAAATTTCGATTTCTAATTCTTTATATTCCTTCTTCACAATATCCCCTCCTTACGCCTTTGTAAATACATCTGAATATACAGTCTCAACTGTTCCGTCTGCAAGCTTGTAAATCATATATGATTTATAAGTAAATGCTTGACTACCGGCATTCTTTACAAAGATGTTGAACTGTACTTTATCAAGTGACTGTGTTGACTTCAAACGAACAGTCTTTTCATTTCTCTGACCAACGCCCTTATCGTTACCAAGGTCAAAATCTGTTGATGAAGCTTTGTTCAAAAGGATACCGAATTCAACAATCTGAGCACCTGTTGGCAGATAATCAATGCGCTGTGCATGGAATACAGCTCTGTTATCTGCATCAACAAGAACACCGTTTAGACGGAGGTTAGGAGCGTAGGCTTCATCTGTGAACGTTGCCTTAAATTCTTCCTCTGTTACTGACTTAAGCTCTGTTGACTCTGTTGCTCTGAATGTAACTGCTGAACCGATGTAGAAAGGTCTCCAGGTATCAGCAACTGTCTTTTCTACCCAAGCATAAGCACCTGCAGCGCTAACTGTAACTGATTCGTTATAAGCACATGTCTTTGCAGTACCGTTTACTGTAACAGTAAGGTCTGAACCGACATACTGATACTTAGCAGTAATTTCTGTGTCAGCTGTGATAGTTATTGGATCACCGACAGCCTTTGTTTCACCATTAACAACATACTCCACGAAGTTGTAGTTAGCAATCTTTGTTGGTGTTGGTAATGTGTATGTGCTGTTATTTGCAACATAGTTTACACGGTCAATAGCCTTGCCTGTGCCTGCCTTATCATACTCTCTGATAATAGCTACATAATAAGGTGTTGCAGCAACTGCACTTTCAGCAGTAATTGTTAAGTTACCAACAACCTTTGTTGTAAATGCCTTGCCGTATGCCTGGTATTGATTACCTCTTGTTGTGTTGTTTGACTGAACTGCCATATACCAAGCTGTGTCATTATTGTTGTTTGTAAATGTAACAGTTTCACCACATATTAAGTTGTATGTGTTACCTGACACAGGTGTTTGTGTAGCACCACGAACTACAACAGAAACGCCACTTGGAACTGTAACATTATAGGTAACAATGTTATTCACATCATTTATTGCATTCAAATATGATGTAATCTTGTTATCAAGATCTGACTGGTCTGCTACATTAAGTGAATAGTAATCCGTACCTTCAAATGTTACGGTTTCATACAAATCTTTAGCTGAGTTTGTTTGAGTTGTAATAACAGCCGGATCTTTATATACATCTGTATCGCATGTTGCGTATTTAGCAGTGAATGCCTGCAAGCCTGATTGGTCAACATAATCAGTACCCGGAACAGATGAATTGTTAATATTTGTATTTGCGTCTGCTATTGCTGAACCTGCATTGTTAACAGTTGTTTGAGATGTTTTTGGTGTATTTGCCTTTTGAGCATCTGTGTAAAGTGTAATAGACTTGTATGGCTCCAACAATCTGTAAACACGAATATTCTGACCGTCTTTTGCAGTAAGAACACTCAGTGCATCCGGAATAGCATCAAACTGTGTATTATAGTATGTGAAATCTGCCTTTTCAACAAGCGAAGCTTTTTGCAATGCAGTTGCTTTTGCATTTGTATCATTTGCATCGTGACCGTAGTTTTCATCTAATGCACCTACCTTACTCATAATGCTTTTTGCATTATTGTATGCAGTAATGAATGCGTCAACTGAGTTAGCAGTATATGTTTTCTTTAATTCATCTGCACCTAACAAGTAATTAGCCATTGCGTTATCCATAGCAGTACGCAGGTTGTTATAAGCAGTTGTTCTTGCAGAGTCTGCTACGGCATAACCATTATTTGTTGTGAATTCACTAACATTGCTTGTAATTGTGTTTGCAACACTCTTTGCATTTGTCTGGCAGGTTGCCTGTGATACACCTGATGCACTTGATGGGAATGTAGTTGCAATAGTATTGTTAACACTTGTCAGCTTATCTACCGAACCCATAAGAGTAGACATATCATTGTTGTCTGAATCGAAATTAGCAATACCTGACTTAATCTTTGTTTTTGCAGTTGTAAGGTTATTGGTTACAGGACGATAGTCAATAACATAATAACCTACTGAAGCATTATTTTTGTAAAGCAAAGCTCCGGCTTGCCAATTTGAATAGCTTGGTTGAGAATTTGAAGTTCTACTGAAAAGATTTAAGGTAGTAAATTCCTGATAATTGCTTGTAAATCCTGTTGGATTTATAGCAACAGCGTTGTATGCCCATCTAATATTGTTTGAGCCACCATTACCATTACTCGAAAAACTACTATACGGAGAATTATACACTCTACCTGCAGCAATTCCGGTAGGGCTGGCTGTTGCCCAAGATAAGTGCTTGGAACCGGTACCACTTCTATAATACCAATTATCTTTGTAAGTAATCTGTCCGTTATAGTTACTTGTGGTTTTACCACTGTATGAACTTGCGTCAAAGAAGTTTGTGAACATATATCCATTTTTATTTGACCAGTTCCAAGGAATATCAGTATAAATACCGGACATTACAGGAACCTCAATTTGTGAACCTGTATAAAGTCCTACAGCATACGGCATATTCCACAATACAGTAGTATAGTTTTCTGTGTTAGATGTAATATCGTTAACAGGACCAGAAACATAAAGAGTGTTTGTATAATAGCTTTTGTAATTTGTACCAGAAATACCACTTGCATTATCACCGGCAAACATTTGCGCTTTATTAGTAGGTACAAAGAATGAATTATACTGTGTCCACTGAGTCATACTGTTAACAGCAGTATTAAGTTTTGTAATATTAGAGTTAACAGTATCAGCAGTTACTGTTGTTGAGCCACCGTATTTGCACAGATCATATGATTGCTTAAGAGCAATATATGCATTATAAGCTGTCCTCATATTGTAGTAAACATATGAATCGTTCATTTTGCTAACATATGCATTGATTGCAGAAGTATATGCAGCTTCATCAATAGTAGCTGCACTTGCTGTCAAAGTAAATGCAGGGATGGTGGTAATTACCATCATTATTGCTAAGAAGAATGATAAAAGTTTTTTAGTTTTTTTCATAAATCGCACTCCTTTTTTTGTTTTACGGTGGTGGAAAAACGCACTTTTTACTCCTGACCTCCGAGCCTAAAGCACACTCCACTCCATAATAATTCGTAATAATTATATATTATTAAAATGGTAATGTCAACATAAATTTGAATAAATTGTAAATTTTAACTTTTGTAACTTTTTAGGGTCGGGATTGGGGGTTATTGGTGTTACAGGAGAACAAATAATTACGGGAGAAAAAATAATTACGGGAGAACAAAGTTCTCCCCTACGGGATGTTGTGGAATTTATGGGTGGGGTTGTTGGTAATATGTTGTGTTGACAATCCCTCAGTCGCATATAAAATGCGACAGTTCCCTTGTGTAAAGAGAGCTGTTGAGCGTAGCGAAACTGAGGGATTGTAATTCAATATAAATGACAACTCCTCCGTCACACCAAAGGTGTGCCACCTCCTCTTGCACAGAGGAGGCTTATAAGGTTAAAAACATATTTGGCTCCCCTTTTAATGTGATTAAGGGGAGCTGGATGTGCGCATAGCGAACAGACTGAGGGGATAAAAGTAAGTTTTACAAATTATACAATCCCTCCGAGTTGCTATCGCAACCCACCTCCCTTTACACAAGGGAGGCTTTATTGGTAAGTCACCCTTTACACAAGGGAGGCGAATAAGGTTATGATTGTATTTACAATTTTGATATGGCGTTGAGGACGGATTTTTTATCGGCAGACCAAAGAGGTGCAATTAAATCTTTTTTTGCTCCGTCGCCTGTTAATCGATGGACTACAATATTATTGGGTATAATTTCAAGGCAGGATTTAATAATATCAAGATATTGCTCAAGGGTTAAGGCTTTAAATTTGCCTGCCTGATAATCCTTTGCCAAGTCGGTATCCTTAAGAACATAGAGCAGCTGAAGCTTTACTCCGTTGACGCCACTGTCACACACATACTTAACAGTTTGGAGCATATGCTCCTTTGTTTCACCGGGAAGACCCAATATAATATGTCTGTCTCTTATACACATCTCCGAGCCCACGAGACGTAGAGGAA
>CAMFYM010000111.1 GCA_946002045.1 uncultured Clostridia bacterium
GAATTAAATACAGAGTTTTCAAAGGAATATCAAGAGGAAAACAAGCTATAAAAAACAAAGCGTAGCTTAATGCTACGCTGACAGACTTCGAGAAATGGAACTGAATTTCGTTTTCTTGCGAGTGGGTGCTTGTAATTCAATTCCTACCTATTCGGCTCCCCTTTTAATGTAATAAAGGGGAGCTGGATGTGAGCAAAAAGGGCTCCCACAAAGTCCAATAGACTTTGTGGGAAGAGGAGAAACATATGAAGTGTTATTATACATTTGCAAGCAAATGTATTCAAACACGAAATATGTTTGGACGACACTGAGGGGATAAAAGGTAACTGTTAACAATCCTCCCGTCAAAGCATACGCTTTGCCACCCTCCTTTACACAAGGAGGGCTTTTTTGTTGGCTACCCTTTTGATGCAATAAAAGGGAGCCGTAAATTGAGACTTTAAGAAATGTGGATAAATTTGCACCATACAAAAGTATAAAGTCATATTGTACTTGGGCACAGCTCAGACCATTTATCGATAGTTTTAAAGCGTAGCATTAAGCTACGCTTTAAATTATTGATTATCTGTATTGCCGTTATTATCGTCTGTGGGCTGCTCCTGTGGTGGAGTGTAATACTCGCCTGTTTGAGCCTGAGGCTCCTCCGGCGTTTGATAATAGGTCTGCTGCTCATTTTCCTGTGGGGCATAGTAATAATTGCCCTGCTCTGATTGTGGTGGCTGCTGATTATCAGCCTGTGGAGCAGAAAAATCAGGAGTATAGAACACACCGTTGTTAACATTTGTGCCCTGTGGCTGATAATATGTGCTTTGTGAATTAGCATCGGTATAATAATTCTGCTGACTGCCTGCATACTTTTGCATACGCTCCTGCTCTGACAGGAAGTCGTCCTCGGTAATTACGCCGTGAGCCAATGCTCTTAAACGGAAATTCTCATAATAAAGAGCATCTGCCGTTGACTTATAAGGAATAACATAAATGCTTGCAATGCCAAATGAAATCATTGTCAGCAATGCCCAAGGAATAAAGCTCAAGTCATACATAAATAATTCTGTACGATTGCCCTTGCACATTTTCTTTGAAAGCCTAATTGCCTCCATTGGCTTTAAATTAGGGTTATCTACCATAATTTGCTTTGCAAAATAAGCACTGTAATAAAATACAATACCCGGTATGATGAACAAAATTGACCAAAGCACAATGAATAATTCAACGAGAATCATTACAAGAAGCTTGTTAACAAAGGTGTTATTAAATGAATTTTTAAATATTCCACCCAGCTCCTTGCCAAAATCAAAATTCTCATTCGCATTTCTTCTAACAAGAGAAAGGTACATACCTGCAAGAGTAACTGTTAACGGAATGAATACAAAGGACGCAATAATTGCGATTGTGCTAAAGCCTGAAAAAATACCAAAAGGTAATACTGATGCTGCTTCATTATCAACAACGGAAAGCTCTGTTGCCTCCACCTGCTCGGTGCTTGAATTAAAGGAGAAATCCTCAATAGGATTAAATTCTCCACCCTCAAAATCCTCAAAATAGCCGAATGGGTCATTGCTGTTATTGTTATTGTTATTGTTGTTAATATTATAGTTAAGGTTAACGCCTGTGCCTGCAATGCCTGTAAGGGCAGTAACGATAATCGAAATGATGAACAACTGAAATACCTTGCCTTTAATTATCTGCTTTGCCTGCTCCTTAACAAGTGGTCTGTTAATTTTAAACATAAAATCAACCTCTTTTCATAGAAATAATCAAAACTCAAGCTTACTCTCAATAAATGATACTAATTCCGAAATAGGAAGTCTCACCTGCTCCATTGTATCACGGTCACGAACTGTTACGCAGCCGTCCTCCTTTGACTCAAAGTCATAGGTGATACAGTAAGGAGTACCGATTTCATCCTGACGACGATACCTTTTACCGATTGAGCCTGCCTCGTCAAAATCAACATTAAACTTCTTTGAAAGGGTGTCAAACACCTCTGCTGCCTCGTCACTCAATTTCTTTGAAAGTGGGAGCACTGCTGCCTTAATCGGAGCAATAGCAGGGTGGAAATGCATAACAACTCTTGTGTCGTTCTTTTCAGCATCAATAACCTCCTCGTCATAAGCCTCTGTAAGCAATGCAAGGAAAAGACGCTCAACGCCCAATGATGGCTCGATAACATACGGGATATACTTTTCGCCTGTAACCTGATCTGTATATTCCAAATTCTTGCCACTTGTGTTGATATGCTGTGTAAGGTCGTAGTCAGTTCTGTCTGCTACGCCCCAAAGCTCTCCCCAGCCAAATGGGAAGTTATATTCAAAGTCTGTTGTTGCCTTTGAGTAGAAGCAAAGCTCCTCAGGGTCATGGTCACGAAGTCTTAGGTTCTCTGCCTTAATACCGATTGAATAAAGCCAATCACGGCAGAAACCTCTCCAGTAATCAAACCACTCAAGGTCGGTACCCGGCTTACAGAAAAATTCCAGCTCCATTTGCTCAAACTCTCTAACACGGAAAATGAACTTACCGGGAGTAATTTCATTTCTAAAAGACTTACCGATTTGTGCCACACCAAAGGGAATTTTCTTTCTTGTAGTTCTTTGAACATTAGCAAAGTTAACAAAAATACCCTGTGCTGTTTCAGGACGGAGATAAATTTCGTCCTTTGCATCCTCTGTTACACCCTGAAATGTTTTGAACATGAGGTTAAACTGACGAATATCAGTAAAATTATTTGCGCCACAATTCGGACATGGAATGTTGTGCTTCCTGATATAATCGCTTAACTGCTCATTAGTCCAACCGGCAACATTTGTGCCGTCAAAATCCTCGATAAGCTGGTCTGCTCTGTGCCTTGTTTTACAATCACAGCAGTCCATAAGTGGGTCTGAAAATCCACCTAAATGGCCTGATGCAACCCAAGTCTGTGGGTTCATAAGAATTGCAGAATCAAGTCCGACATTATATTTGTTTTCCTGTATAAACTTTTTTCTCCAAGCCTTTTTGATGTTTTCCTTAAGCTCAACACCTAATGGACCGTAGTCCCATGTATTTGCAAGTCCACCGTAAATTTCCGAGCCTGCGTAAACAAAGCCTCTGCCCTTACTGAGAGCAACAAGCTTTTCTAATGTTTTTTCTGAATTAAGCATATGATATTACCTCCCATAGTATGCTATTATACAGATACCATTGTACTATCTTTTATTCAATAAGTCAATATAATAAAAAAGCGAGCAGGATAAATCCCACTCGCATAAATTCAACTAAATTACCAACCTAATCTTACGATTTGAAGTGTGCACGGTCCTGTACCGTATCTGTAACAGGCTGCGTGACCCTCCGGTGTGAAGATGTCAATTCTGCCCACAGCAGAAAGTCCTCCACCACCACGGTCAACTACTGTATAATTAGTGCCGTCCACATTAACAACTGATCCCATAGGCAGCCAATTGCAGGCAATGTAGTACGGATTAGCCATTCCGTTATATACTCTTTTACCTGAGGCAGTCATACCGGTACCGGTACCACAGGTGCCACAAGCACAATAATGAGTCTTTCTGCCCTGAATAACCTGACCTACTGTAAAGCCGTTCTTTGACTTAACACCGTTTGACTTAACATTT
Organism: uncultured Clostridia bacterium; assembly: GCA_946002045.1. GTDB lineage: Bacteria > Bacillota > Clostridia > Oscillospirales > Acutalibacteraceae > Eubacterium_R. Next base: position 3,615 of record CAMFYM010000111.1, read on the forward strand.
GCTGCTCCCGGTGCCTTCTTTGTGCCAACCTTTACCTGCTGTGATACAGGTGCAGTGATTGTTTCACGGCTAAGCTCTGTTTTGCCGGCTTCTATGCCGTTAATATATTTAACCTTGTAGGAAACTCTGTCTGTACCCTTAACACCCTTTTTTGTTACCTTTTGAGTGCCTTGATACATTGATGAGTCATTAGTTGTTACTGTTTTGAATGCAGTGCGTTCGTTAACAGTGGTGTTTTTGTATTCCACACGGAATACTGTAACTTTCATATTTGCCTTAAGCTCGGCATTAAGAGCAGGCTTTGTATAATCGTCCTTGCCAAGCTCTACCTGTGCAAGTGCTAAAAGGTCTTTTACTGTACCCTGATAAATAGCATATTTTGCTGACTTGCCGTCTGCATTAAGCGTTACATACAACGCAGGCTGAATTTTAATAACCATACCGTCCTGTACTGCGTCTGTAAGCTTATAATTTACAATATCCTTTTTGCCAACAGATATTCCAAGACTGTTTAACGCTTCGCCTACTGTATCCTCATACATTGAATAGGTGTTGATAACGCCGTTAAAGTCAATATTTACACTGTTTGCCTTGTCAACTCTGATTACAGAGCCTTCGTTAGCTGTGAATTGGCTAATATCAATCTTATCACTATCGG
>CAMFYM010000112.1 GCA_946002045.1 uncultured Clostridia bacterium
GTATAATATTATTTGTAATAAATTATATGAGGGGTATTTTTTATGGCAAAATACAGATGGGAGGACCCGTCAATTTTTAAAATTAACAAAGAAGACGGTCATTCACTTATGCTTCCTTTTGATAATGAGGAAACAGCCTTGTCAGGTGATGAGAGCAAATATAAGCAATCACTTAACGGTATGTGGCAGTTCTATTGGCAAAGGGGCTTAAAAAATCAGCCGGACGGATTTGAAGCGCCAAGCTTTGATGCAAAGAATTGGGATGAAATCAGAGTTCCGTCAGTGTGGCAAACAGAGGGATATTCTGTTCCTTATTATTATGCTTCAACTTTTCCTAAGGCTTTCAGCAGGAGCAGAGCAAGAATTCCGTCAATAGACCACAATATGCAGGAAATCGGATTTTACAGAAAATCCTTTGTTCTTGATGATGCATTTGACGGCAGAGAAATCTTCCTGCATTTCGGTGCTGCTAAATCTGCACTTGAGGTTTATGTTAACGGTGAATTTGTAGGCTATTCACAGGGCTCAATGGTGCCTCATGAATTTAATGTTACAAAGTATCTTAAAAAGGGCGAAAACCTTATTTGTGCAAAGCTTTATCGTTATAGTGACGGCTCTTATCTTGAAGATCAGGATATGTGGTGGCTTTGTGGTATATATCGAGAGGTATATCTTTATGCTGAATCAAAGCTTTGTTTGAGAGACTTTTATATCAAAACAGACTTTGATGTTGACTATAAGGACTCTGATGTAAGTCTTGATGTTTTACTTAAGAATTATGATGATATTAAGGGAAAGTGCACTGTTGACACAAAGCTTATTGCAGAAACAGGCAGAGAGATAGAGTTAGGTACTGCTGAAATTGACCTTTCAGGTAAGGACGAAAAGGTTCATTTTGATGCAAAAATTAAAGCACCTAAAAAATGGTCTGCCGAAGCACCAAACCTTTACACTCTTGTTATGACTGTTTCACTTGACGGCGAAATAGTTGTTGTTAAAACATACAAGGTTGGATTTAAAAAGGTTGAGATAAAGGGAGAAAAAATCTACTTTAACGGTATGCCTCTTATGATTAGAGGTGTTAACCGTCACGATTTTGACCCTGATTACGGCTGGGCTGTACCTAAGGAGCGTTATACTCAAGACCTTGATATTATGAAGCAATGTAATATCAACTCTATTCGTACCTCTCACTATCCTGATGACCCGTATTTTTATGATATGTGTAACAAATACGGATTTTATGTAATGGACGAGTGTGACCTTGAAACACACGGCGTAAGGCGTAAGGGAGTTCCCGGATCTAATCCAATGTGGACTGCACCTGTTGTTGACAGAATGGAGCGTATGGTGCTTCGTGACCGTAACAATCCTTGTGTATTTATGTGGTCACTTGGTAATGAAGCGGGTGACGGCGACAACTTCATGAGAATGAAGGAGGCTGCATTAAGACTTGATGATACAAGACAGTTCCATTACGAAGGTGACTTTGACCAAACAAAGAGTGATGTAATTTCCCGTATGTATCCAACCGGTGATGTTATGGAAAAGCTCGGTAACAAGCAGGAAATTAAGATTTCACTTTATGATAATATTGCTAATCAGCTTGCTGCTGACAGTAAGCCTATTAAGCCTGAAATGTATGAAGGCAAGCCTATCGTACTTTGTGAATATGCTCATTCTATGGAAAATTCACTGGGTAACTTCCAGGAGTATATGGATGATTTTGAAAAGTACGATAATATGTGTGGTGGCTTTATTTGGGACTTTGTTGACCAGGCACTTCATGTTAAGGACGAAAACGGTAACGATAATTACCTTTACGGTACTGACTTTGAGGGCAAAGAGCCAAAGAAGCTTATTGATATTCCAAACACAACAGCAATGACAGGCTCGAATGTTTATTTCTGTGCTAACGGTATTATTGGTGCCGATAGAACTCCACATCCACAGATTACAGAGGTTAAAAAGGTTTATCAGGAAATAAAGACAGAAGCATTCGATATTAACACCGGTAAGTTCAGAGTTAAAAATAAGTTCCTGTTTACCGATATATCCAACTATAAGTGCAAATGGGTGCTTAAAGCCGAGGGCGAGGTTATCGAGTCAGGCGAGCTTGACAAATTTGAGTGCGAGCCTCTTTCAGAAACATTTATTACAATCCCTTATTCTATTGATAATATACCAAAGGATAAAGAGGTTGTCCTTACAATTTCTTTCCATACAAGGAAAAAGACATTAGGTCTTAAGTCAAATTATGAAATTGCTTGGGATCAGTTCATTATCAACGAAATGCCACAGCCTGCACAGCCTGTATGTGAGGGCGACTTAACCTTTACTGCAAACGGCAAAAAGGTAACTGTTGAAAATGACAACCTTAAGGTAGTTGTTGATAACGGAAAAATCATCAGCTATGTTGTTGACGGCAGGGAAATGCTGCTTGGTCCGATTATGCCAAACTATTTCCGTGCTTTAACTGATAACGACATTGACTTCCTTAACTTTACTCCGTTCCTTGCAAAGCTTCATCCGTTCTACAAATGGCAGAGAGCAACAAAGCACACAAATGCCGTTAAAACGGTTGCAAAGGCAGGAGAGGATAATTCTGTAGAAATTCATATTTCATTTAGTACATCCGGACTTAAGGACTCTGTGGCTACATACAAGATTTATCCTGATGGCAGAATTTATGTTTACCATAGTGCAACACCAACTGCTAATATGATTAGATTTGGCTATCAAATGACATTGCCAAAGGAAATGAATTTAGTTAAATGGTATGGCAGAGGTCCTGTTGCTACATATTGTGACAGGAAGACCGGTGCAAAAATCGACGCATATTCATCAACTGTTGAGGAGCTTGATTATCGCTACATGCGTCCACAGGAATCCTCCAACAGAACTGATATGCGTTATATGACTATCACAGATAAAAAGGGCAAGGGTCTTAAGTTTACTGCTTATTTTAATGATCCACTCAACTTCTCTGCGTATCATTACACAACTGACGGACTTGAAAAGGCAACACATATTAACGATATTCCTTATGAGGATATTACCACATTGAATATTGACCATATGCAATGTGGCGTTGGTGGTGATCTTCCGGGTCAGGCATTTGTTCGTGAACCATATCTTATGAAAAAAGGAGTTAAGCAGGCATATTCATTTGTTATGGAGCCTGTAAAATAGATTTATGAAGAGAGTGTTTGCATTTTTAGGATTTTCTGTTGCAATTACTCTGCTTCTACTTAATGTAATTCCGTTTACTTTTTCAAAATATATACTAATCATAGTGTCAATTCTGTTTGTCTTGGCACTAATGATTAAAAAATTAAGACAGGGTAGGGCTGTTCCACTTGTAATTGGTGGGGCAGTCTTTGCCTGTCTTATTTTTATTATGACGTATCAATCATCTGTTTTACCTCAAAAATTACTTGTGGGAGAAAGTGCAAATATTTCCTTCAAAATAGTTGATATTGAGGAGAAAGCAGATAATGGCTACATATATTTAATTAAAACGGATAGTGTCGATTTACCTAATTCACCACAAAATTTTAAGCTAAAATTAAAAACTAAAGAAAAAATTGATGCCGATTATTATGATAACATTAAAGCAAAGGTAACATTTTACAGTGTTTCCGATGAAGGCTTTTCCTCGTATGGTGAATACGGAAATAATGTGTTTATAAGAGCTTCTCTAAAGGATAATAATTATACAGTTACTGATGGAAGCAAAAGCATAAATTACTATATTATCAGACTTAGATTGCATATTAAGGAAGTAATATTTGAAAATATGGACAGTAGCGTTGCAGGCTTGGCGCTATCTATTTTCACAGGGGATAAAAGCTCCTTAGATGAAGATATTTATAAAAGCTTTAAGGTTTGTGGACTTGCACATTTTACTGCTGTTTCAGGCTTACACATCACTATTGTATGTATGGGTCTGTATTATTTCCTTAAGCTGCTAAATGTTAATAATAAAATAAGTACAGCTCTAACATTACTTATACTTGTCGTATATACGGGTGTAGCAGATTTTTCAAAATCAGTTATAAGAGCCGGAATAATGATAACTGTAATACTAATTTCACGGTTGTTTAATCACAAGTCAGATACGCTGAATTCTCTTGGATTAGCAGTGTTTGTGATATGTCTAAATCCCTTTGCTGTAACTGATGTTAGTGCTGTATTAACTG
>CAMFYM010000113.1 GCA_946002045.1 uncultured Clostridia bacterium
ATTATAAAGTGTTAAAATCTATAATAGGTAAATTTGGGGATTTTTATTTTTCCTTGTTTATAGATTATTAGGAGGATATAAAATTGAGCGAAAAAAATAATTCAAAGGCACTTTCAAGACTTCAGTCACTTTTTGATGAAGGCTCATTTACAGAGATTGATGCTTATGCAAAATCTGCCGACGGTGATGTGGAGGTCGTTGCCGGCTTTGGTACAGTTAATGATTGTGCTGTTTATGCTTTTTCACAGGATGTTACCGTTAATAACGGAGCAGTAAGCGTTGCTCATTGCGCAAAGATTAAAAAGATTTATGACTTGGCTGCTAAAACAGGTTGCCCTGTTATTTCTGTTTTTGATTCAAACGGAGTTAAGCTAACTGAGGGCTTCGAGGTGCTTAATGCCTATGGTGAGCTTGTTAAGGCTTCAACTTCACTAAGTGGCGTTTGTCCACAGATTGCTGTTGTTGCAGGCTCTTGTCTTGGCACATCTGCGTTGATTGCCAATTTAGCAGACATTGTTGTTGCTGTTAAGGACGCAGATTTTTATGTTTCTGCTCCAAGCGATATTACTGCTTCTCAGTCATATGAGGAGGGCACAGTAGATGTTCTTTGTGATGATTTTGATAATGCAGTTGAGGCAGTAAGGGACATTGTATCATTGCTTCCTTCAAACAACCTTTCTGCAGCACCCATATTTGATTTTTCAGCATCACAGTCTGTTGCATCAGTAGGTGCAGACGCAATGACAATAATCAACTCGATTTCTGATGATTGTTCAGTAGTTGAACTTAAGGGTGGTTACGCTTCATCTAATTGCAAAACTGCTCTTGCAACAGTTATGGGCAGTACAGTAGGATTTGTTGCATTTGAGGGTAATGCACTTTGCCCAAGCTGCTCATATAAGGCAGAATCTATGATTAAGCTTTGTGATGCTTATTCAATCCCTGTTATTACACTTGTTAATGCAGACGGCGTTATTCCTGAAAAGGAAAACCAAATGCTTACTGCTCTTACCAAGCTTACATCATCATACGCAACTGCAACCTGCCCAAAGATTTCTGTTATCACAGGTAAGGCTATCGGCTGTGCTTATATAACTCTTGCAGGTAAGGGTGCAAACGCAGATATGACTATCGCTTGGGATAGCTCAATGGCATCACCTCTTGACACAGATTCAGCTGTTGCTTTCCTGTTTAATAACAGACTTGCTCAGGGCGAGGACAGAGAAGCACTTAAGGCTGAATATGTAGATACAATCGCTTCACCGTTTACAGCAGCAGCCTGTGGCGCTGTTGACGATATATGCAATCCTGCCGATACAAGAGCCAAGGTTATTGCTGCTCTTGATATGCTGGCAGGTAAAAGAGAAAACACATTACCAAGAAAACATTCTGTTAAATAATGGAGGATAAATAATATGAAGAACTATACAATTACCGTAAACGGAACACCTTATAATGTAACAGTAGAGGAAAATGCATCATCTGCTCCTGTTCAGGCTGCACCTGCACCTGTTGCTTCAGCTCCTGCTCCTGCACCTGCACCGGCGCCTTCAGCTCCTGCATCAGCAGGCAGTGTTAGTGTTGAAGCTCCGATGCCCGGCACAATTCTTGATATTAAGGTTGCAGTAGGCAGTGCTGTTTCAAACGGACAGGTTCTCTGTATTCTTGAGGCAATGAAGATGGAAAATGACATCGTTGCTCCTCAGGATGGAACTGTTGCTTCAATCAATGTTAATAAGGGCGACAGCGTTGAGGCAGGACAGGTTATTATCACATTAAATTAAGAGGTGCAAAAATGGCAAAAATTGGTATTACAGAAACCGTATTAAGAGATGCCCACCAGTCATTGATTGCAACCCGTATGACAACAGAGGATTTTGAGGGTATTCTTGAAAAAATGGATAAAATCGGCTACCACTCACTTGAGTGCTGGGGTGGTGCAACATTTGATTCTTGCTTAAGATTTCTTGGCGAGGATCCATGGGACAGACTTCGTCTTATTCGCAAAAAATGTCCCAACACTAAGCTTCAAATGCTTTTCCGTGGTCAAAATATGTTGGGTTATCGTCATTATTCCGACGAGGTTGTAGATTATTTTGTAAAGAAAAGCATTGACAACGGTATTGATATTTTAAGAATATTTGATGCGCTTAACGATGTTCGTAACCTCCAAACAGCTATCAATGCTGCAAAAAAATACGGTGGACATGTTCAGGCTGCTATTTCATACACAACAGGCCCTGTATTTGATATAGATTATTATTGCAACTATGCAAAGCAGCTTGAAAATGCAGGTGCTGACTCAATCTGTATTAAGGATATGGCAGGTCTGCTGACACCATACGGCACATATGATTTGGTTAAAGCTCTTAAGGAAACAGTAAGTGTGCCCATTCAGCTTCACTCACATTACACATCAGGTCTTGCTTCAATGGTTCACCTTAAGGGTGTAGAGGCAGGTGTTGATGTTATTGATACTGCTATCAGCCCACTTGCTATGGGTACTTCTCACCCTGCAACAGAGTCTATGGTTGCTGCTTTTCAGGGTACAGAGTATGACACAGGACTTGATATTAAAGCCCTTACAGAGCTTCGTGATTACTTCACACCACTTCGCGAAAAGTATCTTGCTTCAGGCTTACTTGATCCAAAGATGCTTGGTGTTGATGCTAATACACTTCTTTATCAGGTTCCGGGTGGTATGCTTTCTAACCTTGTTTCACAGCTTAAGCAGGCAGGCAAGGAGGATAAGCTTGACGAGGTTCTTAACGAGGTACCTCGTGTTCGTCAAGACTCAGGCTATCCACCACTTGTTACTCCAACATCGCAAATTGTCGGCACACAGGCAGTGTTCAATGTTATCCTTGGCGAAAGGTATAAAATGGTAACTAAGGAGTTTAAGGATATGGTTGCCGGTAAGTACGGCAAAACTCCTTGCGACATTGACCCTGAATTTAGAAAGAAGATAGTCGGCGATGACGATATTATTGATTGCCGTCCGGCTGACCTTATCACAGATACAATCGACTCTTTTAAGGACGAGATTAAGGAATTTTATGAGCAGGAGGAGGATGTTCTTTCCTATGCTCAGTTCGGTCAGGTTGCCGTTAAGTTTTTTGAAAACAGACGAGATAAAAAATACGGCCTTGACGGTAAGCACGACGATATAGTTAATAAGGTACATCCTGTTTAACAAAAAGCCTCTCAATCGAGAGGCTTTTTCTTATATGGTTGAAATTCATTACCGTATTTAGTATAATATAATTGTTAGAATAGTATGATTTTTTGAAAGGGGAAATGTTATGTCTATTATTGAAATATTAAAGGTAATTTTCCTTGGCATTGTTGAGGGTATAACCGAATGGTTACCAATCAGCAGTACAGGTCATATGCTTTTGGTTGATGAATTTATCACCTTAAATATGACAGAAAGCTTTAAGGAAATGTTCTTCGTCGTCATACAGCTTGGTGCAATCATTGCCGTAGTTGTTATGTTTTGGAAGAAGATGTGGCCGTTTCAAATTAAGGATAAGGCACAGCCACCTGTTAAAAAGGACATTATCAATATGTGGCTTAAGGTTGTTGTTGCCTGTATTCCATCAGCAGTTTTAGGCTTACTTTTTGATGACTTCCTTGAGGAGCATTTCGGTAATGCAATTTCAATTTCGATAATGCTTATTGTTTACGGTTTTGCATTTATTGTTGTTGAGTCTTGGAATAAAAAGCGTACTCCAAAGGTACAGAGCCTTGATGATATTACATACAAAACAGCATTTATTATTGGCATGTTTCAGGTGCTCTCTATGATTCCCGGCACATCTCGTTCAGGTGCAACTATTATCGGCGCACTTCTTATCGGTGTATCCCGTACTGCTGCTGCAGAGTTCACTTTTTTCCTTGCAGTGCCTACAATGGTTGGTGCAAGTGCCTTGAAGCTTGTTAAATTCGGCCTCAATTTCACTATGGAGGAAATAATCACTCTTGCTATCGGTATGGTGGTTGCCTTTGTAGTTTCACTTCTTTGCATAAAGTTCCTTATGAGCTTTATCAAAAAGCACGACTTCAAGCCCTTCGGCTGGTACAGAATTATTCTTGGCGTTATACTTATTTTGTATTTCACACTAATTGCAAAATAAAGAATTTTATATA
>CAMFYM010000114.1 GCA_946002045.1 uncultured Clostridia bacterium
AAGGCAGACAGGGAAGAGCGTTTTTCAGAGCGTCCTCGTATGCGTCGCCATGATAACGACAAGGTCGTTAATATTCACACAACCACACAGCTGCAGGTTGTTCTTGTTAAGCCTGAAAGATTTGAGGAGGCTGCTGCCATTGCAGATAACCTTAATGCTAAAAGAACTGTTGTGCTTAATCTTGAAAGCACTAACAGAGATGTTGCCCGTAGGCTTCTTGATTTTTTAAGTGGTGTTGCTTATGCAAGCAACGGTCAAATAAAAAGAGTTGCTAACAGCACATACATTATTACCCCATACAATGTTGATGTAATGGGCGACCTTATTGATGAGCTTGAAAGCAACGGTATGTTTATGTAAATAAATGTGGAGGAGAGTATAAATATGATTACACCAAGTCAAATTCGTGAAAAGAGAATTTCCACTGTTGAAAACGGTGGATATGACAGAGATGAGGTTAATGAGCTTTTGTTAGAGATTATTGATTCCTACGAGGCAATTTATAACGAAAACAAAGAGCTTTATCGTAAAATGGAGGTTCTTGCCAATCGTATTGAAGAATACAGAGCTGACGAGGATTCAATCAAAACTGCTCTTATTACAGCACAAAAAATGGCTGCACAGGTTACTAATGAAGCAAAGGAAAAGGCAGACAAGGCTCTTTCCGATTCAGCGCAATCTGCACAGCAGACTGTTGTTGACGCACAAACAAAGGCAGATAAAATTATCGGTGAGGCAAGAGAGTATGTTGCTAATTTAACTCAGGAGAAGGTAAAGGCTGCCGATGAAATAGTCGAGGAAGCAAAGCAAAAGGCAAACGATGCTATCGATAGTGCTAAGGTAGTTGCTTCTAATGTGCTTTCACAGGCAAAGCAGCTTGCTACCGAGGTTGTGGGCAAGGCAAAGGCAGAGAGAGATTTCTATAACGACATCGTTACAAAGCTTAAGGATGAATCAAGAGATTTCAGAACAACTCTTGTGAGCCTTTATGAAACACAGCTTTCAAAGCTTAATGATTTTACCCAGCCAACAGAAAGTATTGTTAAGGATGAGCAGGATATTGCTGCAATAGAGCTTGAGCTTAACAAGCTTCTTGCCGATATTACCGAGGTGGTTGGTGATGATGAGCAGGAGCCTGAGGAAGAAGCTCAGGAGCAAATTGTTGAAGAAATAGAAGCAGATGATGACACAGACGATGTTGTTGATGAGCCCTGCGAGGATGCAGAGGAGGAAGTAATCGAGTACGAGATTAAAGAGGAAGAAAACAGTAACGATGACCTTATTGACGAGGTTGACGAGATTATTGAAGAATTAGAGTCCTCTGATTTACATAACTATGAGCCTTTGCAGGAAGAGGAGGAGTCATTACCTCCTACTCAAGAGGAGGTTTCAAGTGCTATTGACGCTTTTTCAGCCGACGAGATTACACCTATCGACGATAGCGTAAAAGCAATTCCCGTAATCGAGGATGAGCCTGAATTTGAGAATGCAATGCCTTTTGAAAGCTTCTTTAATGTAAAAAAGGAGGAGGAAAGAACAAACGAAACAATCTCACTTCTCCCTCCTGATGACGACGATGACGAGGAGGATAACTCAAGATTTAAGGGCTTTTTCAAAAAGAAAAAATAAACTAATCTAAACTGATTTTCAGTTACCAAGGAGCATACACAATGGATTATAATCAAACATTAAATTTACCTAAAACCGAATTTCCCATGAGAGCAGGACTTCCCACAAGAGAGCCTGAATTTTTAGCTCGATGGGAAGCAAATGACCAGTACAGAAAGCTTATGAAGCATAATGAGGGTAAGCCTCTTTTTGTCCTTCACGATGGCCCTCCATATGCTAACGGCGATATTCATATCGGTCACGCACTTAACAAAACACTTAAGGATTTTATTGTAAGATATAAGAATATGACCGGCTTTCAGTCACCGTTTGTACCCGGTTGGGATACTCACGGTCTGCCCACAGAGCTTGCTGCAAGAAAAAAGGCAGGCATCTCTGCTGACAGTAACATTACAGATTTAGAGCTTAGAAGGATTTGCCGTGATACAGCACTGGGATTTGTTGATGTTCAGCGTGAGTCCTTCAAAAGACTGGGCATTATTGCAGAGTGGGATAATCCGTATATCACTCTCCAAAAGGAATTTGAAGAAGAACAAATCAAGGTATTTGCCTCAATGGCTTCAAAGGGCTATATCTATAAGGGTCTTAAGCCTGTATATTGGTGTGCTGACTGTAACACAGCTCTTGCTGAGGCAGAAATCGAATATGCCGAGGACCCTTGCCACTCAATTTATGTTAAGTTTAATGTAACAGACGATATGGGCAAGCTTACTGCCATGGGTGCAGACTTGTCAAAAACATATTTTGTTATTTGGACAACAACTACTTGGACATTACCTGCCAATGTTGCTATTTGCGTTGGTCCTAACTATGAGTATTCACTTATTAAGTCAGGCGATGAATTTTATGTTATGGCAACAGACCTTGCTCCTGCAGCAATGGAGGCAAAGGGTGTTACCGATTACGAAACAGTTGGTATAATCAGAGGCAGTGAGCTTGAATATATGAAGACACAGCACCCCTTTATTGACCGTACTTCACTTGTAATTGTCGGTGACCACGTTACTCTTGAAAGTGGTACAGGCTGTGTTCATACTGCTCCCGGTCACGGTGTTGAGGACTTTATTGTTTGTAAAAATTATCCAGAAATTCCTATTGTTGTTCCTGTTGATGCAAAGGGCAGACTTACAGAGGAGGCAGGTCAGTTTGCAGGCCTTACAACAGAGGAGGCTAACAAGCCTATCGCCGTGCACCTTGACGAAATTGGTGCTCTATTTGCACTTAAAAAGATTGAACACCAATATCCACACTGTTGGAGATGTCATAAGCCTGTTATCTTCCGTGCAACAAGCCAGTGGTTCTGCTCGGTTGACGATTTCAAGGCAGATGCCGTTAAAGCAGCTGAGGATGTTAAATGGTTCCCTGAGTGGGGTAAGGACAGACTTCAGTCAATGGTTCAGGAAAGAGCCGACTGGTGTATTTCCCGTCAGAGAAAATGGGGTGTACCTATTCCTGTTGTTTACTGTCAGGACTGTGGTAAAGAAATCATTGACAACGATGTTATGATGAATATTTCAAAAATCTTTGGCGAGGAGGGCTCAGATGCTTGGTATGCACACGATGCCGAATATTTCTTACCAAAGGATTTCAAATGTCCTCATTGTGGAAGCACAAAGGGCTTTGATAAAGAGAAGGATATTATGGATGTTTGGTTCGATTCAGGCTCCTCACACGCTGCTGTTTGCAAAAACAGACCTTATTTGAAGGACAGAGCAGATGTTTATCTTGAGGGTGCCGACCAGTACAGAGGCTGGTTCCAATCATCACTTCTTACATCTGTTGCAGGTGGTAACGGTGCTCCTTATGAACAAATTATTACTCATGGTTGGACAGTTGACGGTGAAGGCAGAAAAATGTCAAAGTCACTTGGCAACGGTATTGCACCACAGGAAATTATAAATCAGTACGGTGCAGATATTCTTCGTCTTTGGGTTGCCAGTGCCGATTACCACGCAGATATTCGTATCAGCAAGGAAATTCTTAAGCAGATTTCCGATAATTACAGAAAGCTTCGTAACACAGCAAGATACTGTATCGGTAACCTTTATGACTTTAATCCTGATACAGATATGGTTGATAATGATAAGCTTGAGGACCTTGACAAGTATGCTCTTATGAAGCTTGATGAGGTAATTGAGATTGCTCGTAAGGGATATGAGGAATATGATTATCACACAACAGCACACGCACTTCACAACTTCTGTGTTGTTGATATGAGTAACTTCTACTTTGATGTTCTTAAGGACAGACTTTATACATCAGCACCTAACAGCGATACAAGGCGTGCTGCACAAACAGTTTTGTATAAGGTGCTGGATGCACTTACACTTTTGCTTACTCCGATTCTTGCTTACACAGCAGACGAGATTTGGGCTTCTATGCCACATGATGAAAGCAAAAATACTCAGTCACCACTCTTTAACGATATTCCATTGGCAGATTATATAGAGGCTGATGACGAATTTATTGCAAAATGGGATAAAATTCACGCAGTAAGAGTAGATGTTCAAAAGGCTC
>CAMFYM010000115.1 GCA_946002045.1 uncultured Clostridia bacterium
TGAAAACAACGGTCAGGATATTGATACACAAATTAACAATATTATGGAGGAAATACTATGACAGAAAAAACAAAGGCACAGGAGCTAAAGGAGTTACTTTTTAACAAAAAGGAAAACGGCGTTGACTTTATGAGCGACGATGAATTAAAGGCTTGTGACGAGTTTTGTGAGGGATACAAAAAATTCCTTTATGAAAATAAAACCGAAAGAGAGTTTGCACAGTCTGCTCTTGAGCTTGCAAGGGCAAAGGGCTTTGCTGAATTTGATAAATTCGGCAGTGCACTTAATGCAGGCGACAGAGTTTATCGCTTTAACAGAGGCAAGGCTATTATCCTTTGCGTTAAGGGCACAAGACCTGTTAAGGACGGTGTTAGAATCAGCGCTGCCCACATTGACTCACCACGCCTTGATTTAAAGCAATGCCCTGTTTACGAGGACGGCTCACTGGGATTTTTCAAAACTCACTACTACGGTGGTATTAAAAAATATCAGTGGACTGCTATCCCACTTTCTCTCCACGGACGAATTTGCAAAAACGACGGCACATATATTGATGTTAAAATCGGCGAGGATCCATCTGACCCGAAATTCTGCATTACCGATATTCTGCCTCACCTTGGCGCAGAGCAAATGTCACGCAAGGCAAACGAGATTGTTCGTGGCGAGGAGCTTAATATTGTTATCGGCTCCCGTCCCTTTAAGGATGATAAGGAAAGCGAAAAAATCAAGCTTAATATTCTTAATATTCTTTATGAAAAATACGGTGTTGTTGAGCGTGACTTCCTTTCGGCAGAGCTGGAGCTTGTGCCTGCATTTACCGTTGACGACATTGGCTTTGACAGAAGTCTTATCGGTGGCTACGGTCACGATGACCGTGTTTGCTCATATCCTGCCATGGAGGCAATATTCAGCATTGACGGTGCTCCCGAATACACGGCAATCACCGTGCTGACCGACAAGGAGGAAACAGGCTCCGACGGTAACACCGGTCTTAACTCAAGCTACCTTAAATACTTTATCCAGGACCTTGCAAGGCTGGAGGGCTGTGAGGGCAGAGATGTGCTGTCTAACTCAAAATGCCTGTCGGCAGATGTTAACGCTGCCTTTGACCCAACCTGGCCCACACAGTTTGAAAAGAATAACGCATCCTTTATCAACGAGGGTGTTGTTGTTACAAAATTCACCGGTGCAAGAGGTAAAAGTGGTACCAGCGACGCATCTGCCGAATATGTAAGCTTTGTTAAAAATCTTATGGAATCAAACGGTGTTTTGTGGCAGAGTGGCGAGCTTGGCAAGGTAGATGCAGGTGGTGGTGGTACAGTTGCAATGTATATCGCCAACCTTGATGTTGATGTTATTGATGTGGGTGTGCCTGTGCTTTCAATGCACTCTCCCTACGAGGTAGTCAGCAAGATTGACACTTATATGGCGTACAAGGCATTCAAGGTGTTCTTTACAAAATAATGGAAAAGATTTTAGTTATCGGCACAGGTGGCACAATCGCCTGTAAAAAAGACGAAAGCATACACCTTGACTCCCCCTTTAAGATTGTTGAAAAATATGAAAAAACAAATGTGGAATTTGAGTGTGCTTCTCCCTTCTTTGTGTTGTCGGAGAATATGAGCCTTGAGCTGTGGAAAAAGCTCCTTGATTTTATCGGCGAAATTGATTTTTCAAAATACAAGGGTGTAATTATTCTTCACGGCAGCGACTCACTGTCCTTTACATCGGCACTTGTGGGCAACGCCTTTTACGACAAGCCCATTGTGTTTGTGGCAAGCGACAAGCCCCTTGAGGAGGTCGGTGCCAACGGCTTTGATAATTTTAACAGGGCTGTTGAGGAAATACTAAAGGGCATAGACACCGTTTATGTAAGCTACGGTAATTTTACCGTGGCAGAGGAAAATCCTGTTAAGGACGGCTTTGAGTTTTCGCCCAAGAAAATTCTTGTTATCCCTGCCTATGTGGGTGCCAATTACGATTGCTATAATCTTGATGGGGTAGATGCAGTTTTGCATATGATGTACCACTCGGCAACGGCTCCTCCACAGGTTAAGAATTTTGTCGAAAAATGTCAAAATTTGTCTGTACCATTTTATTTTGTTACAGACAACAGCGTGGCAGGATACGAAAGTGCTAAGGATTTTCACAATATAATCTTTAACACAACAATAGAAAGTGAGTACGCAAAGCTGCTTTTGAAAAAATAGAATAACAAGGCATAAAAAATCCCTCCTGATGTGCTCATCAAGAGGGGTTTTGTTTTGTCAATCAATATTTACTTTGCTAAAAAATCGGGAGTCTTTTCCTGTGGTATGAATTTTGTTGCGTAGGAGCCGTCGGTATATGCCACAAGGGCAACATAGCCTTGTTCCTGTGTATCTACTGCATACCTGAGCACAGAGGAGTCAAGCACCTGCTTAACCTGCTTTTTGTTGGTCAGCACCTTGCCACCCTCAAAGTAATAGGTAATAGGCTTGTCATATTCATATTCGTCATCATATTCGTCCATATCATCCTCTACCGAATAATAAACGGGAATTGATGAAGCCGATCGGAAAATATAAAGATAATCCTCTCGGTCAGCCAGTAATTGGTCAGCCTCTCTTTTGAGCACATTGTCAACGGTCCAAACGGTGACGGACTTTATCTCCTTACTGCTTGTGAACAATGCCAGCTCGCCTGTTGACTTAAGGTAATTCACCGTGTTTGTCATTGACGGATAAACATAAAAGCCACCGTTAAAATAAAAGCTTCCCTTTGAGTCAACATAATTGCCGTTGTCGTCATAAATATCCGATGTAAAGTAAATTCCACCTAACGCCTTTTCCTGTGGTCTAAAGCGCTCATCAGCCGATTGATTGCATAAATCCTTGTATAATGCACTCATTAGCTGAGGAGTGTTTTTGATGGTCTTGTAGGTGCAGATATTATTTTCATCTACGGCATAAGGATTTACCGATTCAAAAACTGTTTTTGCATCATTAAGCTCTGTAATGTCTAATGCGTTATAAATTTTTTCGTCCTTAACAAATCGGCTAAATGGGTTTTTGTTATTGTCCCTGTCAAACATATATGCCAGATTTTCTCTAACTGCCTTTGTGTCATAAAGATTTATTGTTTCCAAAACAGCATCCTTGTCAGCATATTCGTATTTGCGAACAACCTCTTTGCCGTTTTTAAGCCTGTAATACACAGTTATATCCTGCTGACTTTGCTTGTCTGATTTTTGCACAAGCCTGTTATTAAGCTGGGTTACTGCCTCAATATCCTTTGAGTCGGTAAAGGCTGCTGCAAAGCCGTCATAGTAATTTGTGCTGAAAAATACACCGTCGTAATAATCATTAGGATATGTGGGCGCCAAATCCTCACCGGTGGAATAAAAATACGGATTGGAAATCAAGGCAACCTCTACCTGCTCTGCCTTTGGCACATAGGTTGAATACCCAAAGCAGCCTGTTGCCAAAACAACTATTGTTATGCCTAAAGCAGAAAGGCTGACAGCAGGAGTAATAAGCTCCTTTGCCTTAAGGGCAATGGTGCGCCTTTCTATTGCATTGATAACTAAATACGAAACGGCAAACACAAATAATGTTAACACTGCAAATATAATGTCGTTGCCGTATCGGGTAATTGCAGGACCCGAATTAAATATGTTCAGTATGTCTAAAATGTATATGCTTGATGTGACAAGCATTGCAATGCTCAACGAGGTCACAACGGCAAACATTCTTGATGCCACCGGTCTTGTGCCGTGAACACCTGCGTTCTCTGCCTTATAGCCTATCATCAGCCTTCTTGCAATAAATATCATTGCTGTGCCAATGCAAATCCAAATAATAATAGGTGCGATATATGAAAACGGTATATTCTCGTAGCCGTAATAATTAGTACCTAAGCCAAACATCATATCGCCTTGGTATTCAACCTTTTCCAGCGCTCTGTAACAGAAGTTGAAAATATTAGCCGACACAGATTCGCCGTTAAGTGCCTTGCCTAAAATCATAGGATTGATAAAGGACAGTGCCTCCTCAATGCTTTGACTTGAAAAAAATGGTTCTCTAATATAATCATCAACTG
>CAMFYM010000116.1 GCA_946002045.1 uncultured Clostridia bacterium
GCTCCATTGCCTTTGCCTCTGCCTCCTCCTTGCTTTTTTTCAGCAAGGTGATAGGTGCGTGAGTAATATTTTTCAAAATAGTCCAGTGGGGGAAAAGATTAAAGTGCTGGAACACCATACCCATTTTTTGCCTGTGAATATTGATGTTAACCTTTGGGTCGGTAATATCCGTACCCTCAAAAATAACACTGCCGTCTGTGGGAATTTCAAGAAGATTAAGAGAACGAAGCAGGGTTGATTTACCTGAGCCTGACGGGCCGATAATTACAACAACCTCGCCTTTGTCAATTTCCATAGTAACATCGTCAAGAGCTTTGATTTCGCCACCGTTATAGTACTTTTTCAAATTCTTAACCTCAATAATTACATTATCGTTCACTGCTCTTCAACCTCCTTTCAAGCAAGCTTACAAGCTTTGTAAAGAACATTACCATTACTAAATAAACTAATGCTACTGCAATAAGAGGGAAGAAGCTTTGATATGTAATACCACGAATGATATTTGCTCCACCTGTTAAATCAACTACGCCAACATAGCATGCAATAGATGTTTCCTTAAGTAAAACGATGAATTCGTTAGCAAGTGCAGGCAAAATATTTTTAAATGCCTGTGGCAAAACTATGTACCACATTGTTTGAATATAGTTGTAGCCAAGAGAACGACCTGCCTCTGTTTGACCTTGGTCAATGCTCATAATACCACTACGGATAATTTCTGCCACATATGCACCTGAATTGATACCGAAGGCAATAACACCACAAAGCATTTTGTTTGATGATGATTCCATAATTACAAAATAAATTATCATAACCTGTACCATTACAGGTGTGCCTCTTATTACAGTTAGATAAATTTTGCAAATAGAATTTACAAAGGTTAATAATGTTTTGCCAAAGCCTTTTTTCATTTCGTCGCTTTGCTTATCATATGTAGAGCGAACAGCAGATACAACAATACCGATTACAACGCCAAGAATAAGTGCAAAGAATGTAAGCAACAATGTGTTACCCAAGCCACGAACAATATATTTCCACCTATCATCAACAATGAAGGCTGTATTGAACTGGTCAGCTATTGATAATAACCATTCCTTCATAAAAATTCCCATAGCCTTTCCGGCTACAAATAGTTTATAAAAAATTCCTAACGCCTTATTGTAGCCAGATAAGGCGTATAATGGGAATTTAGCTATCTCAAAATTATGCCACAGGCAAATTTTGAGAGCAATACAATCGGAACAGTGTGATTTTTCACACTGGTTCTCCTTTTTATAAAATGTGAAAAGTAGGGCAAGGCATTAACCTTGCCCTACATTAAAGATTTTGCTCAAATCTTATTCAGCAGGAATATATTTTTCGATAATATTTTTGATTGTGCCGTCTGCAATAAGCTCTTTAAGGGCACCGTTGATTTCGTTAAGAAGCTCGGTATTTTCCTTGCTGACTGCGATTGCATAATCCTCAACAGCATAGCTTGTTTCAAGAATCTGCAAGCCCTCGTTATTCTTAACGAATACCTTTGCAGGCTCGTTATCAATAACAACTGCATCTACCTTACCTGATGTAAGAGCCATAACTGCGTCAGCACCCTTTGCAAAACGCTCAACTGTACCGAGGTTTTTGTCCTCAATATCCCATGTGCAGTAAAGGTCGCCTGTTGTACCCTTTTGAACACCGATTTTTACGCCACCCTTTGAAAGGTCATCTGCTGTTTTAATGTCGCTGCCTTCCTTAACAATGATTGACTGAATACCTGTTGCATAAGAATCTGTGAAGCTAACCTCCTTCTCACGCTCAGGAGTTACTGTCATACCTGCTGCACCAAAGTCAAACTTGCCACCCTTGATACCGGGGATGATTGAGTCAAACTCGATGTGCTCGATTTTTAAGTCATAGCCAAGCTTGTCACAAATAGCCTGTGCAACCTCTGCGTCGATACCAACAATTTTGTCACCCTCGAAGTATTCGTATGGTGGGAATTCAGCGTTAGTTGCCATTACCAATGTTTTCTTTTCTTCCTGTGGTTTAGCATTTGAACAACCTGCAAAGCAAACAACTACAAGTGCTGCTGCAAGAAGTATTGCTATAAGTTTTTTTGCCATTTTCATTTTTTGTTCCTCCAAAAAAAATTATATTTATACATTTTGACAAGTAGTGTTTTTCCTGTCTATGACAGTAATTTATCACAGGCGAATCATATTGTCAAGAAAAAATGTAAAAATTCCTGTATAAATATACAGGAATTTTATGAATATGCACAATTTATACCGAATATACATAAAAAACTGTATATTCACAGCTTATTTATTTTGCGATTTTATTGATTTTTGCTGTTTCACCCATAACAATTAAGTGTTTATCTGCACAAAATGTATAATCTGCAGAGTTAATTGGGAAAACCTTATCGCCCTCTTTATACGCAATAACTGTAATATTATGCTTTTTTCTGACATCAATATTAGATAATGTTTTGCCAATCCAAGCCTTTGGGGTGGCAATCTCGTATATACCGGTGCTGTCGTTGAGCTTGAAATAATCGAATATTGATGAATAGCTGTATTCAACTGCCATTTGATAAGCGTTGTCCCTTTCGGGATAAATAACCTTGTCAGCACCGTTTTGCAGCAGGAACCTTTCGTGTATAGCGGAGGATGCTTTACTTATAACATATGATGCGCCAAGCTCCTTAAGATAATCTGTAATAACAAGACTGTCCTGGAAGTCACCTACGCACACAAAGGTATAGTCATAATCCTTAACGCCCAATGCCTCAAGATTGCCTTTTATTGTAAAGTCACCGATTTCTGCCGTGGTAACCTTGTCTGCGTATTCGTCAATAAGCTCCTCGTTCTTATCAACCAGCATAACATCATTGCCCATATTACAAAGATATTCTGCCAAATGATGACCAAAGCTACCTGCACCGATAATAAGAATAGATTTCATAATAATTTGCCTTTCTTTAATATTATCCTATTAGTAAGCTGCCCTTTGGCTTAAGGGAGCTTTTTTTATTTAAGTCGAGATAGAACATAAATGCAAAAATAAGTGATGTAATCCTACCGGAAAACATTAGAGTAATTATAATGTATTTTGATATTATGCTTAGGGACGGTGTTATGCCGATACCAAGTCCCACCGTTCCTACTGCCGAAAAGCATTCAAACAATACATTTGAATAGCCAAGATTTGGCTGTATGCAGCAAATAATTATTGATGCAACAAAAATTTCCATCAAATTGATAACAATAATAGCTACTGACTTTCTAACTGTTTCAAGAGTTATTCGTCTGCCAAAGGACTCAATATCCTTTGAATTTTTTAATGTGGAAATAACACAAAGGAATAATACGGCAACAGTAACTGTTTTTACACCACCGGCAGTGGAGCCTGAGGAACCACCGATAAACATAAGTATGTTAGTCAGTGCCTTTGCTTCAGCCGTCATTTCCGAAATAGGGATACTGTTAAATCCTGCCGTTCTTGCTGTTGTTGATGCAAAAAATGAATTAAGTATCTTTTGCAGTATTGTCATATCATCCATAGTGTTGTTATGCTCAAAGAGTAAATATAAAGCAGTACCACCGATTAACAAAACAGCAGTTGTTGACAGAGCAAGCTTTGTGTGAAAGCAATATCTTTTAAATTTTGCCCCGTGCTCAATTATGTCCTCCCACACAATAAAGCCGATACCACCAATAATAATCAGTGCACAAAGAGTCAGCAAGATAACCGGATTGTTGTTAACGGTTAAAAGTGATGAGCCTGCTTCTATCCTGCCCATAACATCAAAGCCGGCATTACAAAAGGCTGATACTGACAAAAATACGCCGGTATAAAGTGCATTTTTAAAATTCATCATTGAAATAAATTGTGTGAATAATAGTACTGCGCCTGTAACCTCACAAATAATTGTGCCGTAAACTACTGTTTTAATAAGCTGC
>CAMFYM010000117.1 GCA_946002045.1 uncultured Clostridia bacterium
GTTAATCATTGCACCGTTTTTATTTGTTGCTCTTGATACACCACGAAGAGCATTATTGGTATTGATTAGCGAAATGCAGGGACAGGATATGCACATACCGCATATAGCAATATTAAGTCCTGTATGCCAGTTGCGTGTAACAATAGAGAATACTGCAAATAAAATCATATTGATTATAAGCATTATTATTCCTGTTGTTTTTGCAATATTATCGGCAGGCTCATCGCTTAAGCCAATATCAACAAATTTTGTTGTAAAATCCGTTTTAATGCTTGTTTTTAAATTAGCCTCACCGGTGAGAAGTCCACGGCTTATAATTGTTGCGTCAACAGTGTTAACAATATCCTCAACGGTGTGAGTTTCATCAAGACCTGTGGAAAATTCAAAGCTCTCAATCAGACGCATAATCATTGTCCGTTTGCCTATATTGCTGAGCATTAGCGCAAATACGGCAGCTAATGGATAAATATTACCACCATCAATATATACATCACTATCGACGGTCATTAGTATTGTGTGCACAAAAACCGATAGGCTGACTATCGAAATAGGCAGGTCAAAGTTAACGCCGTGCTTAAAATTAAATCCGTGAACAATAGTCTTAATGTTGATAAGCAGAGCAAGAGTATAAAGAACTGTTACAGTAGTAAAGTATGCCGTGTAATCAAGCAAAAATGAGGGCATAAGTGCACTGTCCTTAAAATATGTAAGTGCACCCAAAGCCAGCAACGGAACAAATGTTAAAACAATCTTAAGTGTAATGGAGGTTTTTGACGCAAAGAATTTTTCAAAAAATGCTGTTTTTTCCTCATCACTTTCGTAATCATTATTAACAACCTTTCTTGTGTCGTCACCTTCAATATCATCAGGGCTGAACAAACGGAACTTGTTCACCTTTTCTTTTCTGCGTTCCTTAAGCTGCTTTTCTGCCACCTCTTCATCAATTTTGGAAACATCTTCAGTTATATCCTCAAACCCATCAAGAACGATTTGCTCGCCCTCATCACTGTGATATTTCTCTGTTTGAGGTATGTGGTTAATAGGGGAAATCTTTGTATGCTCCAATTCGTCAACAGCAACAATGGTTGGCAGCTCCTCCAAATCAGAGGTTTTGTCAAATCTTGATTTGCTTTTGATTGTTGCAGGACGCTCAATAATTTCAGGTGGAGTTTTGGAGAATAAAGGCTCTGCACTTGTTGTTTTAAAAAAGCTTTTCTTTTTGCTGACATCGCCAATGCTTTCAACAACGCCTGTTTTGCTGCTGACGCTGACCTGTCTTGTCCTTTGGTCAACTACTTGTGTTTTGCCCTTTTCACCATCGGCACTCTTGATTTTTTCAGCATCTACCACGGCAGTTTTTTGAGTGGTGATGCCGATTTTTTTCTCAACAGGCGTAGGCTCAATTACAATATTTTTTGGCTCAACTGTGGGTACCTCAATAGTTTTTTCGGTAATCTCCCTTGCAGTTGAGTTAATATCCTTCATTGTTGACTGAGCAGTTTTGATAGTCCTTTTCCTAATCTCCTCTGCCTGCTTGATAATTTCTTCAATAGATAAATTCTCACTCATAATAATCACTTATAATCCAAGTCGTTGCTTTGTAATTTCGTACATAATAATGCCGGCTGCCACCGATGCGTTAAGGGAGTTAACCTCACCCAGCATAGGCAGGCTGACAGTTACATCACATTTTTCCTTAATAAGTCTGCCTACTCCGTTACCCTCGCTGCCGATAACAAGTGCACACCCACCGGAAAAATCTGTTTTGCACCAGGGTTGACCGTCCATATCTGCACAGTAAACCCAAATGTTTTTCTTTTTTAGATTTTCTATTTCCGTTGCAAGATTGCTTACTCGTGCCACTCTCATATGCTCAAGAGCGCCACAGGAGGTTTTTGCCACAATAAAATTTAGACCCACATTGCGCCTTTTGGGAATAATAATTCCGTGAGCGCCACAAGCCTCTGCACTTCTAATGATTGCACCCAAGTTGTGACTGTCCTCTATCTCGTCACAAATAATAATAAATGGTGGCTGATTTTTATCTTCGGCATATTTTAAAATTTCGTCAACAGTTGAATATTCGTGGGCAGGAACATTAGCAACAACACCTTGGTGATTGCCGTTGCCACACATAAAATCAAGCTTTTTTCTGTCAACGGTTTTGATGATTATGCCTTTTTCCCTGCAAAGAGCAATGATTTTGTTAATTGAGCCCTCTCGTTCACCCTTTGCAATCAGCACATTTTCAATTTCTCTGCCACTTTTCAGCAGCTCAACCACGGCATTTCTGCCGATGATTAGATTATCGTTTGTAATATTTTCCTTTGGCATATTTTTATCCTAACCTTACAGGTATATTTCTGTCGTTTAAATATTCCTTTAGCTTTGGCACAGGCAGCTCGTTAAAATGAAATAGGCTTGCTGCTAAAACTGCATCTGCCTTGCCCTGTGTAAATGCATCGTAAAAATGCTCTGCCTTACCTGCACCACCTGATGCAATAACAGGTATTCCCACCCTTTCGCTAATGGTACGGGTTAACTCTATATCGTATCCTGTTTTTTGTCCGTCTTGGTCCATTGATGTTAAAAGGATTTCACCTGCACCTCTTTTTTCTGCCTCAATAGCCCACTCAACTGCGTCAATACTTGTGGGGATTCGTCCACCGTTCAGGTAAACCTCCCAGCCACCACTCTCTTTTCTTTTAGCATCAATAGCTACCACAACGCACTGTGCACCGAACTTGTATGACGCTTGGTTGATTAAATCGGGATTTCTTACTGCAGCAGAGTTAACGGAGATTTTATCTGCACCTGCTCTCAACAGCTCCTTAAAGTCGTCCACAGATTTAATTCCACCACCCACAGTAAAGGGGATAAATACTGATTTTGCAACTCTTTCCACAATGTCAATCATTGTACTCCTGCCCTCGTGGGTGGCAGTAATGTCAAGCAAAACAAGCTCGTCTGCACCCTGCTCGTCATAAGCCTTGGCACATTCAACAGGGTCGCCTGCGTCACGCAAATCAACAAAGGAAACACCCTTAACAACTCGTCCGTTTTTTACATCAAGGCAGGGGATAATTCTTTTTGCGTACATTATATCTCCTCCCTTTCAAGAAAGCTTTTAAGTAGCTTAAGTCCTGCCTTGCCGCTTTTTTCCGGGTGAAATTGTGTGGCAAAAAGATTGCCCTGCTCAACGGCACACTCAATTTCTACTCCGTATTGGGTAGTGGCAGCAGTAATATCGCCCTCAGACTCAGTTAAGTAAAAGGAGTGAACAAAATAGAAAAAGCTGTTTTGTTCAATGTCCTTGAATATTCCGTCACCCTTGCGTACAGTAACACTGTTCCATCCAATGTGGGGAACCTTTAATCCATTGTTTTTCGGAATTTGAGTGATTTTGCCCTTTAATAAGCCTAATCCTTCAACTCCCGGACTTTCTTCACTGCCCTCAAAAAGCAGATGAAGTCCAAGACAAATTCCAAAAAAAGGCTTGCCACTGACAGCAACCTCCTTAACTGTATCCACCAAATCCCTATCCCTCATAGATTCCATTGCGTCACCGAAGGAGCCTACACCTGGAAGGATAATGTGGGATGCAGATTTAATTTTGCTTTTATCATCTGTTATTATGCTTTCGGCACCAAGGTAATCAAGTGCTTTCTTTACACTTGATAAATTACCTGCGCCGTAATCAATAATTGCAACCATATATTTACTCCATAGTTATAATAGAATTATTTTATCATAAATTATTGTTACTTTCAACACATTGACAAAAGCAATTTAAAATGATAAAATCAACAGCGTATAATGGAGTGGTACCGAAGAGGTCATAACGGCATAGACTCGAAATCTATCGTGTGCTTTTTGCACCCGTGGGTTCAAATCCCACCCACTCCGCCAA
>CAMFYM010000118.1 GCA_946002045.1 uncultured Clostridia bacterium
GTACTGATGTTGCAGTTCCTTCCTTTTTGTGTGCCTTAAGCAATGCTTTCAAGATGGCTTTTTGATTCGATAAATTCAATAATTTGCTCATATGCGTCCTTGAATTTGAAATTGATTGTAATGTTACCATCCTTATGAACCAAAATTGAATCCACAAGCTCGGTAAGGATGGGTCTTGTTAGCTTGTCAATTTTTCCGTATTGCTTGAAAATAGTAAGAAAATCATTTTCGTTTCTCTTGTTATCATCAGCAAGGTTTTTCTCAAAATCAGCTATTTTTTCATCAAGTCCTTTCACTTTTTCTGCCATATTCTCCTTTAGAGACATATACTCATCCTTGCTTATCATACCACTTTTCCAATCAGGATAAAGCTCAAGCATCATATCTTTAATCTTATCTCGCTCTGCTACGAGCTTTTCTAACGACTTTTTTGCAAGGCAAGCCCCGTTATTTTCTGTCTTTTTGTTAATTTTTTCAAGCAGGACATCAAGCTCAATTGCTGTATCAATCATTGCTTGAATTGCAGTTAGGACAGTCTTTTCAAGCTTATCAATTCTTATTGAATGGGGCGAACAGGCTGTTCTGTCCAGCTTGCTTGAGGTAACACATCGATAATACTCATAGGTACCATATGAGTGCTTATTTGTCTTTTTGCTCATTGCTCTGTGACAATCGGCACATTTTATAAATCCGGAAAATAAATCAACCTCTGTTTTTGCAGGGGCTTTTCTAATGCTACGATTAAACAGTGATTGAGCCTTTTCAAAAGTGTTTTTATCAATGATTGGCTCGTGAGTATTTTCTACAATAATCCAATCATCCTTTGGTACACTTTTACACTGCTTAATTTTATAACTAATTGTAGTATTTTTCCCTTGCACCATATTTCCGATATACATTTGATTAGTCAGCATACGACGAACGGTTGAATCACACCAAAGCCCATCATTATTGGCATTTGAGCGATTATAATTCCAACCCTTTTGCTTTTTATACATCGTCGGATTAACTATACCAAGAGTATTTAACTCTCTTGTAATTCCAATTATACTTTTTCCCTCAATAAACCACTTAAAAATTTGTCTGACAACAGGTGCTGCCTCATCATCAATAACAAGCTTGTGGTGGTCATTAGGGTCTTTAAAATAGCCATAGGTAGGAAAAGAGCCAATGAATTTACCCTGCTTCCTGTTCATATTCAATGTACCCCGAACATTCACAGAGGTCGTTGCTGCAACACTCTCGTTAATTACATTTTGAACGCCGATAGTAATACATTTTGTATAAGCATTCATTGATTTAGAAGCAGAATCATAGTTGTTATTCAAAGCAATAAATCGAGTGTTAAATCGAGTAAATACATTGTCAATATAGTATCCGGAGTCTGTATAGTTTCTGCCAAATCGAGATAAATCCTTAACGATAACGCAGTTAACCCTACCATCATAAACATCCTGTATCATTCGTTGAAACGAAGGTCGATTAAAATTAGTTCCGGTCCAGCCATCATCTACATAGTAATCATAAATCTCAACATCTTCGTTTTGGCGAACATACTCCTTGAGTATCTCTCTTTGAGAGGTGACAGAGTTACTTTCTGCCGTGTCGCCATCATCCTTTGAAAGCCTAATATACAAGGCAGCACTCCACCTTGCCATTGGCTGTTGTTCACCTAAAATTACATCATATTCATTCATAGCATACCTCCAAAATTATGGACGATATGCAAAATCTACACTTCATTATATTAACACGCCCTCAGTGTTATTTCAATTTTAAAATAATGTAATTATCAACAAATATTAACTATTGCATCCATTAAGTCCTTATTGCCAATACAATTGATTTTTACTCCAACATCACCAACTCGAAATAAATATGGATTTTTAACAGCCTTGATATATTCACTTATGCGACTTTCGAGAGGCATATCTCTGTTGACCTCAACACTGCACAAATCCACCAAGTCTGATTTTTCAATAGAGCAAATATCACAGCTCCTATATTTTTCAAGCTCAAAATTATTTAACATTTAATACTTCCTTTCACTTGATATTTTTGGAAGAAATGGTAATAAATATTCTGTTATTTGCCATGTTTTTAAGCTTGATAAAATTCCTCTTTTGTAAATCCGTCACAAGTTTTTAATGAAGTTTATAAAGCAGAAATATTAGACATACTCCCTTTTTTCTGTATATTATTTTTTGAGAAAAATAGATAAAAGGTCTAACATTTTAAAAAAAATGTCGAAATGTGTTTACCTTATTGGTAATATATGTTATATTATTTGCAATGAATTTTGGGGAGATGATTAGTGTGAAAATTGCTGTATCAAAGGGTATTCAGAGATTTTTCACAATAGTCATTTCTCTTTTTGTCTGTTTTTGTATTGTGTTTACTCCTGCCATTGCTTTAGCTTATAATCCCGATCTTTTGGATGATGAAATTTATTGGATTGATAAAGGTACAACCGTTAGCTACACAAGTAACAGTTACTTTCAGGGCTTTACAAAATATATTGCTAATAAAGATGATAAATGCTTTTATTTGTTCTCAAAATTTACTGATTACAGAATTGATACAAGCAGTAATGACAACATAACATTTTCATTTGCCATTGAGAATGAAGTACATAAATACTCAATTCAGGTTGACAAAAACGGTGTTTTAGAAAGCTCCGGTCAAAATGTTTTCAATGCCTTTAATGTTTACTACAATTTTGACAATGCAAATTGTAAAAAACAGGGTGGTGGAGTATTCATCGCTCTTGAATTTAAGGACGCTATCGACAAGACCTTGACAAACAAAATCAGCTGTGAATATTTTTGTGGTAATAGCTGTACCTATGACCTTTTTGATAATGCCGTTTTTGATTTGTATGTACCAACCACAACAAAGCCTTCTACTACTAAATCTACAACTGCAAAACGAACAGACAGTAATAAGCTGCAATCAAGTGAAAAGTGCAGCTCAACAAAGGCAACTGTTAGTAAAAGCACCACTGAAAAAAGCACAAAGTTTTCTGCCACAGGTAGCTATTCAATAAATAACACAACACGATATATCACACAAGGTCAGCAGTCAGCTGACAGTAATTTTTCTGCTAATATGCAAGAAGTAATTTCCGAAAACACGGTTGAAGCTCAAGAGGAAATGGTTGAGGATACATCAGCTACATTGGATTACGATGAAATAGCTCTATCCCCTACCTCAAAGGCTCTAATAGTTGTTTTTGGAGTGGTATTAGTCACAGGTATTACTTGTATGCTGATTGGTGCGTTTTCAAAGAAAAAGAAAAGCACAGACAAAAAAGAAACGGAAAATATTAACGAATAAAAAGGAGCTTTAAAATAACAGCGTGAAGCCTTGAAAAACTGTTGTCATCATAAGAATTGACAATAAATTTGACAATACCTTTTTCATAAAATTACCCCTTTTTGTATTTTCTTCAATTTAATTGAATCACTATAATTAAATGAAATCAACAAAAATAAGTATTGAAATGTGACTTAACTAATTACTATATCAAAAACATATGTAATACACACAAAAAATGCCTCCCTTTACACAAGGGAGGCATATAAGTTTTAAACTATGTTTACAATCCCTCAATGGCAAATAAAATACGTCAGCTCCTGTGTTTACAATCCTCCCGTCAAAGCATACGCTTTGCCACCGTCTCACCTGTCGGTTCGGTCGGTGTTTCTGCACTTTCGTGCAGAGGTCTCCACCGGAGACCCACACCCTTTAC
>CAMFYM010000119.1 GCA_946002045.1 uncultured Clostridia bacterium
AGGATAAAACCATATTATACTTAGGCACGGTTCAGCCCATTTATCGACAGTCTAAGTCGCTTGAGTAAACTCAAGCGACTTTATTTATTTATTGATTAGTCCTCAGTAGGAGCATAGTAATCAACAAGCCTTGCAAGCTTATTGTACTTCTCGATTGAGTTATCAGCTGCAATAGCGAAGAGCTCTTCAGCCTTGCCCGGGAATGCTCTCTTAAGTGCAGAGTATCTTGTTTCACCCTCGATAAACTCAACATAGTTTGCTGTTGGAGCCTTGCTGTCAAGTGAGAACGGATTCTTGCCCTCTTCAATAAGTGCAGGATTGTAACGGAAGAGATTCCAATAACCTGCAGCAACTGCCTTCTTCTGCTCTGCCTGGTTAAATGGCATCTTAATACCGTGGTTAATACAAGGAGCATAGCAGATGATGATTGATGGTCCGTTATATGCAGCAGCCTCCTGGAATGCCTTTAAGCACTGTGCAGGGCTTGCACCCATAGCAACCTGTGCAACATATACATAACCATAGCTCATAGCAATCTGTGCAAGATCCTTCTTCTTAACTACCTTACCTGATGCAGCAAACTTTGCAACAGCACCGGTTGGAGTAGCCTTTGAAGCCTGACCACCTGTATTTGAGTAAACCTCTGTATCAAATACAACAATGTTAACATCCTCATTTGCAGCGATAACATGGTCAAGACCACCAAAGCCGATGTCGTAAGCCCAGCCGTCACCACCGAAGATGAACTGATATTTCTTTGCAGCGTAATCTGCATCCTTAAGGAAGTCGGCAGCAGCAACAGCAGCCTCGCCCTCAAATTCAGTATTCTTAAGTGCGTCAATCAAAGCCTCTGCAGCAGCAGTGTTTGTTTCAGCATCTTCATAAGTATCAAGCCAAGCCTGTACCTTATCAGCAACAGAAGTATTGAGAAGAACCTCTGCGTCCATAGCAAGTCTTTCACGGATTTGCTTTTGAGCAAGCATCATACCGTAACCGAACTCTGCATTATCCTCAAACAAAGAGTTTGACCAAGCAGGACCGTGACCCTTCTTGTCAACTGTATATGGAGTTGAAGGAGCAGAACCACCCCAAATTGAAGAACAGCCTGTTGCGTTAGCAATATACATCTTGTCACCATAAAGCTGAGTAACAAGCTTTGCGTATGGAGTTTCACCACAGC
This sequence comes from uncultured Clostridia bacterium, assembly GCA_946002045.1. GTDB lineage: Bacteria > Bacillota > Clostridia > Oscillospirales > Acutalibacteraceae > Eubacterium_R. The sequence continues at coordinate 1,181 of CAMFYM010000119.1, forward strand.
CTGCGCAAGCACCTGAGAACTCAAGATATGGCTTTCTGTACTGAATACCGATTGTGTTGTTTGTAAGAACCTCAGGCTTTGCTTCAATATCAACAAGAGCGTCGTAAACCTTTTGACCATCAAGCTGTGAAGCGATTGGCTTCATTGTAAGTGACTTTGTTGGGCAAACATTTGCACAAGAGCCACAGCCTGTACAGTCAAGAGTTGAAACGATAATTGCATACTTGTAAGGAGCTCTCTTGTGGTCAACCATCTTTGTGCCCTCAGGAGCGTTTGCAGCCTCGTCTGCGTTAAGACATACAGGACGAATTACAGCGTGTGGACAAACCATTGAGCAAAGGTTACACTGTGCACACTTTGTGCCATCCCATTCAGGAACTGCAATAGCAATACCTCTCTTTTCAAATGCTGCTGAGCCCTGTGGATATACACCGTCTGCACAGTCAACAAATGTTGAAACAGGAAGGTCGTCACCGTGAAGTCTGCCGACAGGATCAAGAATATCCTTAACAAACTTCTTCATTTCAGGACGCTGAGTTGGGATAACAAGCTCTGATGGCTGGTCAACTGCATCCTTCCAAGAAGCAGGAACATCAATCTTAACAAGCTCCTGTGAGCCTCTTTCGATACCTGCAAAGTTAGCGTTAACAACAGCCTCACCCTTCTTAGAGAACTTCTTAACAACAGCTGCCTTCATAAGCTCAATAGCTTTTTCAACAGGAAGAATGTTTGAAATTGTGAAGAATGCTGACTGAAGAATTGTTGAAGCTCTACCCGGGAGACCAACCTCCTCAGCAATCTTGATACCGTTGATTGTATAGAACTGAATATCATTTTCAGCTATATATCTCTTCATTGCTGCAGGAAGCTCCTTATCAAGCTCCTCAGGAGTCCAGATACAGTTAAGGAGGAATGTACCACCAGGAACAATATCCTGTACCATATCATATTTTGTTACATATGATGGGTTGTGGCAAGCAACGAAATTAGCCTTGTTGATAAGATATGTTGAAGTAATAGGTGATGAACCGAAACGAAGGTGTGATACAGTGATACCACCTGACTTCTTTGAGTCATAGAAGAAGTAACCCTGTGCATACATATCAGTATTATCACCGATAATCTTGATAGAATCCTTATTAGCACCAACAGTACCGTCTGAACCAAGACCCCAGAACTTACAAGAGGTTGTGCCTGCAGGAGTTGTGTCAGGGCTTTCTGTTACATCAAGAGAAAGGTTTGTAATATCATCGTGGATTGAAAGTGTGAACTGCTGCTTTGGCTGTGCTGCTGTCATATTGTTATAAACTGAAACAATGTGAGCAGGGAGAGTATCCTTTGAGCCAAGACCGTAACGACCACCGTAAACAGGAACATTCTCGAACTTTGAGCCCTTGAGTGCAGCAACTACATCAAGATAGAGTGGCTCACCAAGTGAACCCGGCTCCTTTGTTCTGTCGATAACAGAAATAGTCTTAACGCTTTCAGGCATAACATCAAGGAGATGCTTAACAGAGAATGGTCTGTAAAGATGAACCTTAATCATACCAACCTTTTCGCCACGAGCATTAAGGAAGTCAACTGTTTCCTGAATAGTATCACAAACAGAGCCCATAGCAACGATAACTCTTTCTGCATCAGGAGCACCGTAATAGTTAAAGAGCTTGTAATCTGTACCGATTTTCTCGTTAACCATATTCATATACATTTCAGTAGTAGCAATAGCATCGTTGTAATACTTGTTACAAGCCTCACGATGCTGGAAGAAAATGTCGCTGTTCTCTGCTGAACCACGAAGAACAGGTCTTTCAGGATTAAGTGCACGAGCACGGAACTCCTGAATATCATTCATATCTACCATTGATTTGAGATCTTCATAATCCCAAGCCTCAATCTTCTGAATTTCGTGTGATGTACGGAAGCCATCAAAGAAATGAAGGAATGGAACACGGCTCTTGAGTGTTGAAAGGTGAGCAACTGCACCAAGGTCCATAACCTCCTGAACATTTGCTGAGCAAAGCATTGCATAGCCTGTTTGACGGCAAGCCATAACGTCGGAATGGTCACCGAAAATGTTAAGAGCGTGAGTTGATACGCAACGAGCAGATACATGAATTACAGATGGAATAAGCTCACCTGCAATCTTATACATATTAGGAATCATAAGGAGTAAGCCTTGTGATGCAGTATAAGTTGTTGTAAGTGCACCTGCTGAAAGTGAGCCGTGAACAGCACCTGCTGCGCCAGCCTCTGATTCCATTTCAGCAACCTTAACTGTTTGACCGAAAATGTTTTTTACTCCTCTTGCAGCCATAGCATCGGTTTCCTCAGCCATGTTTGATGAAGGAGTAATGGGATAAATTGCGGCAACCTCTGTAAACGCATAGCTAACATGAGCAGCGGCAGTGTTACCGTCCATGGTTTTCTTGCTTCTTGCCATTGGAACATCCTCCTAAACAAAAAATATTTTTTACCTGTCTCTTATACACATCTGACGCTGCCGACGAAGGCTTAGGTG
>CAMFYM010000120.1 GCA_946002045.1 uncultured Clostridia bacterium
CAGTAAGTTGTTTTTCTATTTCTTCAAATTTCCATATTGGTTGAAAAAATCTTTTTTTCATTTCATCACCGCCTTGGATGTATTATAGCATAAAAGTGGCAATAAATCAATGCGAAGCATTGTATCTCATCAATTCCACAGGAATTGCATATCATCAACTTCGTTAGAAGTTGTATATCATCATTGCGAAAGCTTTTTGATACACGCTGAAGCGTGATGATATACAGTCCTTACGGACTGATGAGATACAACGATAGCAACGCTATCGTTGATGATATGCCATTGCTTTCGCAATGGATAAAAAAATTCCAAGTCCGAAGACTTGGAATTTTTTGGAGCTGATAACCGGACTTGAACCGGTGACCTCATCCTTACCAAGGATGTGCTCTACCACCTGAGCCATATCAGCAAAAAAATACTGGGTGACGCCATGCACCACCCAAATGGCGACCCGGAACGGGCTCGAACCGTCGACCTCTAGCGTGACAGGCTAGCGTTCTAACCAGCTGAACTACCGGGCCACATCTGCGAGTTGTATTATATATTAACTTTTCACGCTTGTCAAGAAGTTTATTGAATTTTGTAATATAACTTGCAACTTTAATTTTGTTGATATATAATTATCGTAACAAATATTATTTACATTTATATATAAATTGAGGGTGGAGAATATTATGCGACTTACTAATGGTGCTTCAGACAGCACATATAAATATATGGTAGATGGAATACGCTATATATGCGAAAACTTTAAGGAGCGTGCACCGGGCACTCATAGCGAAAGAAAGGCACAAAAGTTTTTAAAAACACAGCTTGAGAATTGGGCAGATGAGGTAGAGATGGAGGACTTCCACCTCCATCCAAAGGCTTTTATGGGCTGGATTCCCCTTGCAGGAATTATCTGCATTTTGTCAGTTTTCTTTTATTGGTTAACATACAAGGGAGCTGTTCAAAATTCTGCCTTGGCAGTTGTGTCTGTAATTATGACCTTGTTTGCCGTGTCCTGTCTTGTTGTTGAATTTTTGATGTATAGGGAATATGTTGATTTTCTTTTCCCACAAAGAATATCTCGCAATGTTATGGCAAGGAGAAAACCAACCGGCGAGGTTAAAAGAAGGATTGTTTTTTGTGGACATACAGATGCTGCTAATGAGTGGACATATTCACTGCACGGTGGTCTTAAATCCTTAGCTGCTGTTATGGGTGGCTCAATTGGTGGTCTTATCGGTATTTCTTTGTTCAATATTATTTGGATGATTTATGATTTAGCCGGTGGACTTTATATTTCAAAATTCTGGCTCTTTATGGGAGTTGTCCAGCTCATACTTGTTCCGTTTTTTATTGCTATTCTTTTCTTTATTAACTGGAAGGTGGTAGTAGATGGTGCTAATGATAACCTTACTGCCGACTTCATTTCAATAGCTGTGCTTAAGGAAATGAGCGAGAAATATAAAAGATACGAAAATACAGAGGTTTGCTGCCTGCTCACAGGCTCGGAGGAGGCAGGACTTCGTGGCGCAGTTGCTTATGCAAAGCGTCATCAGCAGGAGTTAACCGAGGTTGAAACTGTTGTTATTGCCATGGACACAATGCGTGAAATTGAGCAGCTGCAAATCTATACACAAGGCTGCACCGGCACACAGAAAAATTCCAACGCAGTTGCCGAGCTTCTTTACCAAGCAGGCGTTAACTGTGGTATTGAAATGAAGGAAACGGATATTTATCCCGGAGCAGTAGATGCAGAGGGATTTTCGCGCTACGGTATTGAGTCTGTTGGCTTTTGTGGTGTTAACCACGATCCTAAAACATATTATCATACCCGTCTTGATACTGCTGATAATATCAACCCACAGTGTATAAATCTATCTCTTGATATTTGCCTTGAGGCAGCAGAGCTTTATGACAAAAACGGTGGTATTGAGTACTTCCGTCAGGGTGGCAGAGAGCATTTTAAAAGGGGATATAACAAATAATTATATTCCGTATGTGGCAGTTTGAGGGTCCTTGAATAAAGGTATTAACGGTGGTACAACAGTAAATGTAACAAACATAGCACATATGATAATGAATATAATTATTCCCACTATACTTAATTTTGGATTATTAAGCTTTTTGAATTTGATTATGAGATAGTCAACTGCAAAGGCAATTATCACTCCGATAAAAAATGAAATAACATTCAATATGTCAATGGTTTTACCGGATATTCCCGTGTATGTGTAGAAGAACATAACTATTGAAAGCATACCTGCTATTGCACCAATGCTTTTTGCAATTATAATTTCACATTTTTTATCCTGCAAAAAATATTGAATAATCGTCCAAATTAAATATGGGAAGAACAGTAGCTTTAGGTGCTCCCACACACTTTCGTTAACCGGGAAAAACAGACCTATAAGCAGATTGTAACCACTCCATTTGTATAAAAAATGACCTAATGTTCCAAGTACGCTGACAAAAACAAAACCGATTACACTGTTTTTAAATAACTTATTATTCATAATTATCACCACTGTATTATTATATGGCGAAGGGAGTTGCTTTATAATGGATATTTTAAAGCCTCTGATGAAAATGATTTGGGCACAAACCGAAAAACTGGATAACAAGCGCATTGCCTCCCAAACAATGCCTACGGGACTTGTTAATATATTAGACATACCTTATATAAATGACGGTAACAAGTACCATTTGCTTGATATTCATTATCCTGAAAATACTAACGAGCCCTTGCCATTGATAATTGATATTCACGGTGGTGGCTGGTGGTACGGCACAAAGGATATTAACCGTTTTTATTCAATGGAGCTTGCAAAAAGAGGCTTTGTTGTTGCTAATATCAGCTATCGTCTTGTTGACGATGTTACAATAATAGGTCAGCTTTCCGATATATTTGATGCATTAAAATGGCTTGATGATAACAGCGAAAGGTATCCCATTGACAGAGATAATGTTTTTGTAACAGGTGATAGCGCAGGTGGACAGTTTTGCTGTTTAACTGCTCAAATAAATGCCGATGATGATTTGCGCAGCAGGCTTAAGCTAAAATCAAATAGCTTTAACTTCAAATCAGCAGGCGCAACATCACCTGTAATTGACTTGATTTCGCCAAATCCTATGATGAATGCTAATTTAACATCACTTCTCGGCACAAATTGGCATAAAAAATCTCCTTATTATTTCTTAATGGATTTTGAAAATATTGCAACAAGCGTGTTACCTCCGTTTTATATTGTTACATCATCAGGTGATTTTGTAAGAAAACAGTCATATAAGCTAAGCGAAATACTTAATAATTTAGGTGTGGAAAATCAGCTTTGCGACTATTCGGAAAATTATGACGGTAAAAAGCTTCCTCATGTCTTCAGCGTTTTGTTTCCCGATATTCCACCTGCTAAAAAGAATATTGATGATTTAACGAGCTTTTTTAAGCAACATATGTAATTTTTACTATTGACTTTTTATATCTGTTGTGTTAAAGTATAACTCGCACGGAAAGTGCAGTAATAGAATCTTGACAGGTTAAACCCGTCAGCTTGCAGAAGTACTCAAGTTGGTGACGAGGCGCCCCTGCTAAGGGCGTAGGTCGGGCAACCGGCGCGAGAGTTCGAGTCTCTCCTTCTGCGCCAAAT
>CAMFYM010000121.1 GCA_946002045.1 uncultured Clostridia bacterium
GCTTACATAGACACGGAGTTAATGTAATTCGTCATTTTGTTAACTGGTCCTGTATTGAGCCACAACCAAATGAATATGACGAAAATGTGTTAAAGGGTATTGAGCGCTTTCTTGACACCTGCGAAAGACACGATATTTATGTATATCTTGATATGCATCAGGATTTATTCAGCCTGTTTAGTAATCCAAGTGATGTTAAAAATTTTAACGGTGTAGGTGACGGTGCACCTGTTTGGGCATGTTTAACAAACGGAGAAAAATTTACTAAAGGTAAATTTGTTTGGGCTGAGGGCTACTTCTTTAGCAAGGCTGTTCAAAATGCCTTTGATAATTTTTGGAATAATACCCAGGTTGAGGGAAAGGGATTGCAGGACCATTTTTGCGATATGTGGAAAATGCTTGCAGAAAGATTCGGTAACCACCCTGCCCTGCTTGGATTTGATATTTTAAACGAGCCATATCCCGGCACAGACGGTGGTACTGTATTTTCGCTAATCGTAAAAAACGCTGTTAAAACAACATTTGACAACAAAAAAATCAGCAAGAAAAAGCTGTTTGGCTCAATCACTCACAAAAGACCTATTAAGAAAATTCTTGACCAATACCACAGTGGTGTTATTGACGGCATTACCGAGCCTGCTTATGAAATTATTGAAAGATTTGATAAGGAGAAATATGCACCGTTTATCAGCAAGGTAACGGCTGCAATCAGAGAGGTAACAGACAAGGGAATTATTTTTCAGGAAAACTGCTACTATTCTAATTTGGGTATTCCGTTTTCTGCGCCGGCAATCACAGTTAACGGTGACAGGGAAAAAAATCAGGCATTTGCACCACACGCATATGACCTTATGGTAGATACTCCCCTTTACAAATACGCCGATAACGAGCGTGTAGCTGCAATATTTAATAAGCGCAGACAGGAGCAGCTTGAATTAGATGTGCCTGTTATTGTTGGTGAATGGGGTGCAGGCGTAGAGGCTAACGACTGGCACGAGCATGGTGATAAAATGCAGGACCTTTTCGATGAATACAAGTGGAGCAGCACCTATTGGGCATTTATAAGAGAGGCTATTGATACTCCTGTTATTGATATGATTCACAGACCTTATCCAATGGCAGTTTGCGGCGAGATTGAAGGCTTTTGTTATAACAAAGGAATGCAAACATTTGAGCTTAAATTTGAGCAGGATAAGGATTACCCGGTTCCTACAGAAATCTATTTGCACAGAGAACCGAAGGAAATAAAAACAAACGGCAGATACATAATTGAAAAATTAGGCAAAAAGGGTTCAATAATGAAGCTGTTTACCGATAAGGGAGAGCACACCGTTTCAATCAAATTCTAATATGCCTTGCAAGCAAGGGGCATAAAAAAGTAAAAAACGAGATTAACAAAAAGTGAGTCCCAATAATTATATAAATAAAACTGCAAGAATATCCTTTTCGGATTTCTTGCAGTCATTTTTTTGAGCTGTTTTTACAGAGCCGTTTTGTAAACTATTTTATAGCATTTACAAATCTTTTTGTTATGTCCATTGGTCGAGTAATAGCCGTTCCTACTACTGCTGAATGAACGCCAAGGTCTATTGCTTTTTTTAGCTCATCTGGTGACCAGATGCCTCCCTCGGCAATTACGGGACTGTTAAGATCATTAACATATCTTGACATAAGGGTATAATCCGGCAATGGTGTGCCCTTTGTATATGGAGTGTAGCCTGCCATTGTTGTGCCGATAAGGTCGCAGCCTAATTCCTCTGCCAGCTTTCCCTCATCAAAACAGCTTGTATCTGCCATAAATAATTGATTAGGATATTTGCTTCTAACCTCTTTAAAAAACTCCTCAAAGGTTTTGCCGTTTGGTCTTAATCTGTTAGTGGCATCAACAGCTATAATTTCGCACCCAACATCAACAAGAGCGTCAACCTCTTTCATAGTCGGGGTAATATACACATCGCTATCGGGATAAACCTGCTTAATGATGCCGATAACAGGCAGGTCAACCCTTTCCTTAATAGCCTTAATATCAACAACTGTATTTGCTCTTATTCCAACGGCACCACCGAGATATGCAGCCCACGCCATTTTTGACATAATATAGCTGTCATACAGTGGCTCAGTTTCAAGTGCTTGGCAGGACACAATAAGTCCACCCTTAATCTTTTCTAATATTTCTTTATTATCCATTTTTATCACCGATAAAATTATATCATTTTAGATTGCAAATGTCTATTGTATATTTAATAATTGTGTGATAAAATCATTAACGGAGGTAGAAAAATGAAAAATTTAGACAAATTCAAGGGAGTGTTCTGTGCACTCAATGCCATATATGACGAAAACGATAATTTAGATTTAGACAAAATGAAGGAGCTTGTTAAGATTTACAAATCACTTGGCGTTAAAGGTGTTTATGCCTGTGGCTCCACCGGTGAGGGATTTTTACTTTCAACACAAGAGAGAATGGATGTTGCCAAAGCAGTTAAAGAGGCTGCCGGTGACGATTTTACGGTTATTGTTCATATCGGCTGTGCATCAACAAAGGAGAGTATTGAGCTGGCAAAGCATGCCCAAAGTATTGGTGCAGATGCAATCAGTGCAGTACCCAGTGTTTACTACCGTTTGCCTGAGGCAAGCGTAAAAAAGCATTGGGAGGCTATTGTTAACGCAACAGATGTTCCTTTTATTATTTACAACATACCACAGCTGACAGGCTTTAACCTTTCTCCTGAATTGTTGGCACAGCTTGCCCAAAACGAAAAAATCATCGGCGTTAAAAATTCTGCTGAGCCTGTTTATCTTATGGAAAGATACCGTCAGGCTGTTGGTGATGATTTTATTATTTTTAACGGCTCTGATGAGCAATATGTTGGTGGCAGGCTTATGGGTGCCGACGCAGGAATCGGTGGTACCTATGGTTGTATGCCGGAGCTGTTTGTTGCACTTGACAAGCTTATTAACGAAAATAAAATTGAAAAGGCAAGAACACTTCAGTACAAAATTAACGAATGCATATTTGACTTGCTTTCCTGCAAATCACTTTACGGTGCTGCAAAGCAGGTAATATCTCAAAGATTTGGAATTGACTGTGGTCAACCGAGAAGTCCGTTTTTGCCTGTATCATTTGACGAGGCAAGGCCTATTGCCGAAAAAATCAACAAATATGTAAGTGAGTTATAAAAAACACAGGACAGTTCAAAAAACTGTCCTGTCAGCGTGTAGAAAAAGTCTAATTACAGATTTCTACACGCTGGCAGACTTCGAGAAATGGAGCTGAATTTCGTTTTCTTGCGAGTGGGTGCCGTACGGTGGTACTGCCCCCGAGCAAAAAACGGAAAGTGCCAAAAGGCGACTTGGATTCGATGTCCAAGTCGCCTTTCATAATGCTGATTGATATAGTTTTTATCATAATTAAAGTAAAATTCGTTTCTAAAAATAGTCAAACCTTATTATACTTCGGCACGGTTCAGACCACTTTATCGACAGTCTAACAGGACAGTTCAAAAAACTGTCCTGTTTTTTTAATCTAAATCGTCAACAACCGTAAGCACACAGCCGATATTTATCTGTCTCTTATACACATCTCCGAGCCCACGAGACGTAGAGGAAT
>CAMFYM010000122.1 GCA_946002045.1 uncultured Clostridia bacterium
AAAGTCGCTTTAATTCTGCATTTTTGGCAGGTTCGGATTACTCTTTATTGCCTATGTAAAAAGAGGCGTAAAAAAACAACGACGGGTAGGTTTTCCCTGCCTGTCGTTGTTTTATTTTATAGCGTAATGATACTATATTTTGGCATTTTTTAAATTATTTTGCACATTTTCCTTGACAAAATCAAATACCCTGTGTAATATTGCAAAATTGTCACTTGACCATCATAATTCCCTGACCGTCAATTTTGTCAAGACTGCCCTTAATGTCAAAGCCGTAGGCAGTGCCTGTGGGAAACAAATCAAGAATGGGCTGAAGTACAAATCGCCTTTCCTGCCATCTTGGGTGAGGCAGGGTAAGATTTTTTGTGCTTACTCTTTTATCCTGGGCAAAAATCAAATCCACATCAATTATTCTGGGTCCGTTTTTGAATTGCCTTATTCTGCCAAAGCCTGCTTCAATACCAAGGCAGGCACCCAGCATTTCGTTAGGCTCAAAATCAGATTGTACCTTAACTGCAATGTTATAAAAGCTTTGCTGGTGGGCAAAGCCAATGGGCTGTGTTTCGTAAACAGGCGACTGTGCCAGCACTATTGTGTTAGGCAAAAGACCGATTGCCTTAACACAGCTGTCAATATTATCCTGCCTGTTGCCCATATTTGTTCCTATGCTAAGTATATATTCCATTTTATCTCTCTCTGTAAATCTCTACTCCTACCCAGCCAAAATCTGCCTTAACAGGCGCCTGTGGCTTTTTAAGAGTAATTTTAACATTAAACACATCGGGGTATTCGGCAAATATTGCGTCTGCCGTTACCTGTGCCACCCTTTCAAGCAAATCGTATTTTTCGGCTGTGACGGTGCGTGTAACGGTTTTTATCACCTTGGCATAGCTGACGGTGTCCTCCACATTATCGCTGTGGCACGCCTTTGTCATATTAACAGACAAATCAATATCAAAAACAAAGGGCTGACCTTCCCTTTTTTCCTCCGGATTTACACCGTGATATGCAAAAATGTTCAAATCTCTGATTAAAATTTTATCCATTGTTTTATCCTTTTCAACGCTCAATTAAGAATTACTGTGGGCAATTACATATTTTTTTATGCCTTCAGCCATTAAAATGCCCTGTTTTTCGTTTTTTACATCGTGGATACGAATTATATCGGCTCCACCTAATATGGCTGCTGTGTCGGCTGAAATGTTGCCATATACCCTTTCCTTCGGGTCGCTCTGGTTACTGCCTGTACCGATAACTCTTTTCCTTGATGTGCCTAAAAGCAAGGGATAGCCCTGTAATTTGTATTGACTGACATTGGCAAGGAGCTCCATATTATCATCAAAATCCTTGCCAAAGCCGATACCCATATCAAGACAAAGCTGATTTTTTTCTATACCCAAATGCTCACAAAGGTCAACTGATTTTACAAAAAATTCCTTAACCTGGTTAACGCCACCGGCACCGTTGTGCATTATCACCCAGCCGGCATTATGCTCCCTTACCACCTGTGCCATTTTTGGATTTATTACACCACTGACATCGTTAATAATATGAGCCCCTGCTGTTAACGCCTTTTCTGCCACATAGGGATAATAGGTGTCAACGCTGATAGGCACCGTTAATTTGCCCGTTAGTAATTTCAGCACACTTTCAAGCCTTTGCCACTCCTCCCTATCGCTGATAGGAGTATGGTTAGGCCTTGTTGACTGACCACCGAGGTCGATAATATCTGCACCCTCGTCCTGTAATCTTAACGCACAATCCACTGCGTCGTTAACGGAAAAATGCTCCCCACCGTCTGAAAAGGAGTCAGGTGTAACATTAACAATACCCATTATAAGTATTCTTTTGCCGTATTCAATTTCTCTGTCCTTACATTTCCAAATCATAATAATCTCGCTTTAATTCTGCATTTTTGGCAGGTTCGGATTACTCTTTATTGCCTTATTTATCAAGGAGTGCCAGCACCTCTGCTCTTGTTCTGGCATCGGTACGCATAATACCACGAAGGGCAGATGTTTGTGTTTTTGAGCCGGATGCCTTGGCACCTCTGATTGACATACACATATGCTCTGCCTCAATAATAACGGCTACGCCCTTTGGATTCATATTGTCGTTAAGAAAATCGGCTATATCGTGGGTCAGCCTTTCCTGCACCTGTGGCTTTTTTGCAAAATTATCCACTATTCTTGCCAGCTTTGAAAGACCGATAATCTTGTTGTCGCTGGGTATATATGCAATATGTGCCTTGCCCACAAAGGGTAAAAGGTGATGCTCGCACATTGATGAAAAAGGAATATCCCTGACTATTACCATTTCGTCATTAGATTTTTCGTCAAAAAACTTAAGATGCTGCTTTGGATCCTCTGTCAGTCCTGCAAATATTTCCTCATACATATTTGCCACACGCTTTGGTGTTTCCACAAGTCCTGCTCTGTCAGGGTCCTCACCCACTGCAAGTAAAATTTCCCTAACGGCATTCATAATTCTTTCCTTATCCATAAATGCACCTATTTAACAAAATAGCCCTTGATTTTTTGTAGGCTATTCTTTGTTACCCTTTCGTCCTTATATTCGGCTGCAGCATTGTAAAGCCCTGCTCCTGTTCGCTCATCTGCTAATACTGTCAGCCTGTCACCTGCCATTGAAAAATCCCTGACAGTAATATTTGTTTCTGCCGTTGTAACAAGCTCCCTAAAAATATTTTCGCTGATTTTTAAATTATCCTTATTAACAAGCTGAAGCAGACTGTTTAACACAACATCGTTGGCAGATGTGGTGCTGTCCTTTTCCTCAAGATAATATCTAATCAAATTGATATACTGCTGACCGTTAATTTTTTGCTCCCCTGCATTCAGCTTAAGGGAATAGCCAACGCCGTAATTTTTGCTTTTTACTTTAATGTCCGACAAAATGGGATAATTAAAATCACCCATCATATCAAGCAGGGCAGAAAAGCTTTTGTTATCCATAGATATATAGTAGTCAAAATCTGTGCCTAAAAGGGTATCCACAGCTTTTTTTACATTAACTGCTCCTGATTTTTTGTAAATATCATTAAGTGCCTTGCCGTCACAGACTGTGTCTGCCTGAAGTACAGATGCCTTGTAGGAAACATTATCCATATCAACCTGAAGCAGAACAACAAAAAGCAAATTACCGTCGCTGTTAACCATAGTAACAAAATTGCTTTTGCCCTCCACCTGTGGCAGTGGCACATCATTTTCCTCCACAACCACCTGACTTGCCTGCAAATTTTCAGGCTGAAAGAATTTTTTTGCACTAAAATCATTTTTTATTGCCAGCACCGTTACAAAAATAACGGTAAAAACAACAATTATTACAAGAGAGGATAAAAGAATTTTTTGCTCCAATGATTTTTTCTTATTAACGCTGGAAATAAAAATATCCCCTCGATTTTTAAATATTCTCATAGCTACCACCTGATAGATATTATACATTATAGCAGTATGTTAATCAAGGTACAATATTTCTAAAGTATTTATTATATATATCAATAAATATATTAAATACTATAAAATATATATTATTTTAAATATTTATATTGATTTAA
>CAMFYM010000123.1 GCA_946002045.1 uncultured Clostridia bacterium
TAAAAAAATGCTATTATGGGCATCTTCACGGTGTAGCAGCAAAATTTGCCATTGATGATAATATTGACGGCATAGACTTTAAGCTTATTTCTGCCGACAGGCTTAATTTTGTTCCTTATTTAATCAAGAAATTTTAATAATACTTGATATTATATATTATTTATGATATAATGCCACTTTGGTGATTATAAAAATTGTTAGGAGGTCATAATTATGGCGCTTAAATCATCTAATAAAATTGAAACAAATACTTACGAAATTGAGGTTACAGTTGCTCCGGAGGTTTTCACTGAGGCTTGTAAATCTGCATATATGAAACAGAGAAAATCAATTCAGCTTCCCGGTTTCCGTAAGGGTAAGGCAACACAGGGTATGATCGAAAAGGTTTACGGCGAAGGTGCATTTTATGAGGAAGCACTTGAGATTGTATATCCACAGGCAGTATCTGAGGCTATCAAGGAGGCTGACCTTAGAACTGTTGACCAGCCATACGACCTTGAGGTTCCTGTTATGAGCAAGACCGAGGGTGTAGAAATGAAAATGAAGGTTACAGTTTACCCTGAGGTTAAGCTTGGTGACTATAAGGGACTTACTGCAGCAATGCTTCCTGTTGAAGCAACTGACGAGGACGTTGACGCAGAGCTTGAAAATATGCGTGACAGAAATTCTCGACTTGTTACTGTTGAGGATAGAGCTGCTCAAATGGGTGACACAGCTGAGATTGATTTTGAAGGCTTTGTTGACGGCGTTGCATTTGAAGGTGGAAAGGGTGAGAATTATCCACTTGAGCTTGGTTCAGGCTCATTTATTCCAGGCTTTGAGGAGCAGGTTGCAGGTCATAAGTCAGGCGAAGAGTTTGATGTTAATGTAACATTCCCTGAGGAGTACGCAGCAGAGCTTGCAGGCAAGGACGCTGTATTTAAGTGTAAAATTCACGAAATCAAGACAAAGGAAATGCCTGAGCTTGATGACGAATTCGTTAAGGATGTATCAGAGTTCGACACACTTGACGAGCTTAAAGAGGATATTAAAAAGCAAATCAACGAAAAGAAGGAAAAGGATGCTAAAGCAGATTTTGAAAATCAGCTTATTGAGCAGGTTGTTGAAAATATGGAATGTGAAATTCCTGAGTGTATGTTCAACAACAGAACCGACGAGATGATTCAGGAGTACGGTTACAGACTTCAAATGCAGGGCATCGACCTTAATACATATCTTTCTTATCTCGGACAGGATATGGACTCATTCAAGGAGTCATTCAGAGCAGGTGCAGAAAATCAGGTTAAGGCTTCTATCGCTCTTGAGGCAATAGTAGATGCTGAAAAGATTGAGGCTACTGAGGACGAAATCAATGCTGAAATCGAAAAGCTTGCTGCTCAATATCAGATGGAGGCAGATCAGGTTAAAAACGCTGTTCCTGCTGACCAGCTCGCTGCAGATATTAAGACAAGAAAGGCTGTTGAGCTTATTGTTGAATCTGCAAAAAAGGCTTAATTTATAATAGAGGATAGTGAATTTTATGGCATTAGTACCTTATGTCCTTGAACAAACAAGCTCCGGCGAAAGATCAATGGATATTTATTCAAGACTTTTGAATGACAGAATTATTGTTCTTTCAGATGAGGTTAACTCAACAACAGCATCTCTTGTTGTTGCACAGCTTTTGTTCCTTGAAGGACAGGATAACGAAAAAGACATCAGTCTTTATATTAACAGCCCCGGTGGTTCTGTTACTGACGGATTGGCAATTTATGACACAATGCAGTATATCAAATGTGATGTTTCAACAATTTGTGTTGGTATGGCTGCATCAATGGGAGCATTTCTCCTTTCAAGTGGTGCTAAGGGTAAAAGAATTGCTCTTCCCAATAGCTCAATTCTTATTCATCAGCCACTTATCGGTGGTAACGGTCTTACAGGTCAAACTACCGATATTGAGATTGCTGCTAAAAATCTTGTTCAAACCAAGGAAAGACTTAACAGAATTCTTGCAGAAAATTGTTCAAAATCTGTTGATGAGCTTGCAAAGGATACAGACAGAGATAATTGGATGACTGCACAGGAAGCACTTGAATACGGTCTTATTGACAAGGTAATTGACAAGAGATAATTGAGGTAGATTATATGGCTCGTGACGACTCACGAAATAATATTGCAAGATGCTCCTTTTGTGGAAAATCAGAAGCAATGGTACACAAGTTAATAGAAGGTCCCGGTGTTTATATTTGTGACGAGTGCGTTAGTCTTTGTCACGATTTAATTACAGATATTGACCGAGCTAAATCGTCAAGTGTTGCTAACAAGGCTGACGATGAACAGGCTTTACCAAAGCCAGAAGAAATTAAAGCTAAGCTTGACGAGTATGTTATCGGTCAGGATGATGCAAAAAAGGCTCTTTCAGTTGCAGTATATAATCACTATAAAAGAATTTACAGTGGTGGCTGCAGCGATGTTGAATTGCAGAAAAGCAACATTATGCTTTTGGGTCCAACAGGTGTGGGTAAAACAATGTTAGCCCAAACTCTTGCAAAAATCCTTAATGTGCCTTTTGCTATTGCAGATGCAACAACTCTTACCGAAGCAGGCTATGTAGGTGAGGATGTAGAGAATATTTTGCTGCGCCTTATTCAAGCAGCCGACTTTGATGTAGAAAAAGCACAGCACGGCATCATTTATGTTGACGAGATTGATAAGATTTCACGCAAAAGCGAAAATCGTTCAATAACTCGTGATGTTAGTGGTGAGGGCGTACAGCAGGCACTTTTAAAGATTCTTGAGGGTACTGTTTCCAATGTACCTCCCGGTGGTGGCAGGAAGCATCCACAGCAGGAGTTTATTCAAATTGATACAAGCAACATTTTGTTTATTTGTGGTGGTGCCTTCGACGGTATTGATAAAATTATAAGCAAAAGAGTTGTAGGTAAATCATTAGGTTTCGGTGCTGAAATTAAAGACGATAAGGTAGATAAGGATAATCTGCTTAAAAATGCTACACAACACGATTTAGTCAAGTATGGTCTTATTCCTGAGCTTATCGGCCGTGTTCCCGTAATAACAGTTCTTGAGGAGCTTGACAGAGATGCCCTTATCAAAATTATCAAGGAGCCAAAGAATTCTATTTTAAAGCAGTATGAAAAGCTTTTTGAAATGGATGGTGTTTCTCTCGAATTCGAGGAGGAGGCTTTGTTTGCAATAGCTGATATTACCCTTGAGAGAAAAACAGGTGCAAGGGGACTGCGAAGTGTATTTGAATCTGTCCTTACAGATTTAATGTTTACGGTGCCCAGTGACTACACAATAGAAAAAATTGTTATCACACAGGATACCGTAAAAAACGGTGCTCAGCCTGTTATTATAAGAAATCCTGACAAAAAACCACTTAATCTAACTGCTAATAGCTTAAAAAAAGCATAAATTTACAGAAAAAAGGCAACTTAATTGTTGCCTTTTTATATTTATTATTATAT
>CAMFYM010000124.1 GCA_946002045.1 uncultured Clostridia bacterium
ATAAGTGATGCCGAATGAATTTTGTCAACGGCTTTTTTTATGCCCATTGATTCAACAACATCGTCGCTTTCTCTAATTCCTGCCGTGTCGGAAAGGTGAAGAACTATACTGCCTAAACGCACACTGCCCTCCACAATATCACGGGTAGTACCCTCAATGTGAGTAACAATACTTTTTTCATAGCCTGAAAGCATATTCATAAGACTTGACTTGCCTACATTAGGTCTGCCCACAATAGCAGTATCAACGCCCTGGGTCATAACAATTCCGTTTTCGTAATTCTTAAGAAGCTGCTGTAAATCTGCCTTGGCAGTTGTTAATGCTTTAATTAGATTTTCCTGTGAAAGCTCCTCAATTTCCTCATCGGGATAGTCAACCCATGCTGCCATAGACGCACTGCAGTCAATGAGCGAGTCTAATGTGTGAAAGATTTTATTGCTCAAAGAGCCTTGAAGCAGATTAAAGGATGCCTTGGCAGCCTCCTGACCCTGAGCAGAAATAAGTGACGCCACACCCTCTGCCTGAGTCAAATCTATTTTTCCGTTAAGGAATGCTCGTTTTGTAAATTCGCCTGCACCGGCAGGGTCAGCTCCTGCGTTAAGCACAGCCTCCAAGGTTTTTTCAACAATAAAAATACCACCGTGAACAGATAGCTCCACCACATCCTCACCGGTGTAGCTTTTCGGCGCACGGAAAACAAGGGCAACGGCATTATCATATGCCTCACCGTCACAAAAAACATTGCCGAATTTTGCACGGTAGCCCTTAACCTTGCTTAAGGGAGTACCGTCCATTGCCTTGAAAACCTTGTCGGCAATATCTATTGCGTTATCGCCACTGATACGCACAACGCCTATACCGGATACACTGTTGCCTGTGGCAACTGCTGCTATTGTCCTTGACATACGGTACTCCTCCTCAGGCAATAAATAGCAATCCGAACCGTGGTTCAAATTGGCTGATTTGCCCTTACTCTATGTTAAAAATACTCGGAATACATAAAGTATTCCTGCGTTTTTGTGCCTTGATTAAGAACAAATCAGCACAATTTGAACTCGCAGACCAAAAATGCTTGCAGTAAAGATGAATTTTGGATTTTGAGATGGAAGCCTTGCTGACGCAAGGCAACAGCGAAAACTTCAAAAGTCGCTTTAATTCTGCATTTTTGGCAGGTTTGGATTACTCTTTATTGCCTATCCATAAATAACAAAATGGCAGACAAAATCTGTCCGCCATTTCCACCGTTTTTAATAAAACATAAATAATATAAAAAATATCAGTCTTTGTTAACGTCCTTGTTAACTTCGATTTTACCGAACTTAGGTATATCTGCACGGTCAACCTTCTTTTCACGGTTTGGGTCAGCCTTAACAGGAGTGTAGCTGCTGCGACTGTTGCTTCTCCTGCCACGGTTAGGGGTGCTTTTAACTCCACCCTCAGGCTCAATAAGAACCTTCCTGTCCATACCGTTGCCTACCGAACGGGAGATTGCACCCTCAACACCCTGAACTGCTGTATGAATAATTCTTCTTTCATAAGGGTTCATTGGCTCAAAGGTATATCTTCTGCCTGTTCTTAAAACATAGTTTGCATTTTTAATTGCAAGAGCCTTAAGAGTTTCCTCCCTCTTTGCTCTGTAATCACCCACATTCAATGTTACACGAACATATTTGTCGGTTGCTTTTTTAATAGCAAGGCTTGTGAGATATTGCAATGCGTCAAGTGTTTCGCCACGCCTGCCGATGATAATGCCGTAATCGTCACAATCAACATCTACCTCAACAACACCGTCAACAATTTTTGCTGTAATTTTTGCATCCTCAACCTTAAAGCTGTCAATCATTGTTTTAAGGTAGGAGCAAACATAATCTAAATCGATATCACCATCGTTAATTGCCACAGCCTCACGCTTATCCTCTGCCACAGGCTGAGCCTCTTTTTTCTTATTATCAGTCTTTTTCGGTGCGTTGCTCTTTTGGTTAGATGGCTTAGCCTTCTTTTGCTTTGGCTTTCTCTCTTTTCTGCCGTCGTCGAAGCTAGCCTTAACCTGAGCGTCACATCCACCGAAAAGACCAAGAATTTTTTTCTTTGGCATTGCAACAATTTCAATCTTAACATCTGCTGTAAGTGGTGCGTTAAGACCTGCCTTTGCTGCAAGTGTTGCCTCCTCGATAGTTTTACCGGTGCCGATAAATTCCTTTATCATATAATCCTCCGATAATTATTTAATTTTCTTAACATTTTCCTCACGAGAACGGCGCTCAATAGTGTTTTCAACCATAAGCCTTGCCTGTGTCTTTCTCGGTGGATACTGCTTGAAAATAAAAATCTGCTGCAAAATAGCAACAATGTTAGAAATAATCCAGTAAAAGCCTACTGCTGCCGGAACCTTGAACGAAATGTAGAAGGAGAAGAACGGCATCATTAGCATCATCATCATCATTGACGCCATCTGCTGTCCTGCAGCCGGATTATTTTTCTTTTGAATTATTGTAGAAATTACGCTTGAACCAAGTGAGGTTACAAGTGCAAGAATTGGAATAACTATTATTACACCGTCCTTCCAGTGAGGGAAGGCAGTCATATCAAGACCAAGCAAATTCATACCGTCACGGAAATTAACTATTGCCTGACAATTTGCATCAGTAAAGATTGTAGGATAATTTTCCACAAGCAGTGATTTGTATGCGTCAAAATTCTCTAATATATTAAGCTGAATATATTGGATTTTTGCGTCGGGATTACCTGTAATCTGCTGATAAACAGGCAAAATCAAATCAAGAATAGCCTTTGAATTATCGTTAAATTCGTTGATGCCGATAACATACTGCAATGGGTAATAAATTATTCCGATGATACCCATAAGGAAAACCATTTGGAAAAGCATTGGTCCACATCCCATTTGCATAGGGTTATGTCCCTCTCTTGCATAAAGGTCCTGCATTTCCTGATTAAGCTTGTTTCTGTCCTTTGGGTCAGGATACTTCTTCTGTATCTTCTGGATTTTTGGCTGAAGCCTTGTGGTTTTAGCCATTGTTTTTTGCTGCTTGATGTTCAGTGGTAAAAGTAAAATTCTTGTAACAACGGTAAAGATTACTATTGCAAGGAAATACTCGTTGTTGAGCAAATCCAAAAGGAAGCTCATACATTTACCAAACAGCCAATAGAGTGGCTTGAACAAAGCAATACCATTTGAAACAGTGTTAGCTGCAAGTAATATACTATTCATTTGTTATCCTCGTTATTTTTCTTTGGGGGAACGGGGTCCCAGCCACCCTTACAAAAAGGATTGCACCTGATAATACGCCATATTGCCAAAAGGCTGCCCTTAAAGACACCGTGAATTTCGATAGCCTCAATAGCGTATTGTGAGCAGGTAGGATTGTAGCGACAGCTCCCGTGAGAAAATCTTGGGCTGATTGTCAGCTGATATGTCCTTATTAAAAACAAAAGGAGCT
>CAMFYM010000125.1 GCA_946002045.1 uncultured Clostridia bacterium
TTGTTACGGAGGAATATTCTGCAAAGGATATTCAGGTATTAGAGGGACTTGAGGCTGTAAGAAAGCGCCCGGGTATGTATATCGGCTCCACAGGTCCAAGAGGACTTCACCATTTGGTGTACGAAATTGTGGACAACTCTATTGATGAGGCGTTGGCAGGTGTTTGTACCCATATTGAGTGTGATATTTTGCCTGATAATATTATTCAGGTAAAGGATAACGGTCGTGGTATCCCCGTTGGTATTAACGAAAAAACAGGACTGCCTGCCGTAACGGTTGTACTTACCGTCCTTCACGCAGGTGGTAAATTCGGTGGCTCCGGCTACAAGGTATCAGGTGGTCTGCACGGTGTTGGTTCATCTGTTGTTAACGCACTTTCAGAGTGGTTAGAGGTTGAGGTTACACAAAACGGCCACATTTACAGCCAAAAATTTGAACGAGGTGTGCCTGTTAACGATTTACATATTATCGGTGACGCAGAGGGTCACGGTACACTTATCAGGTTTAAGGCAGACGCAGATGTTTTTCAGGAAACAACAACATATGATTACGAGATTTTGGCAAGGAGATTAAGGGAGCAGGCATTCCTTAACGCAGGTCTTTCCATCACTCTTACCGACAGACGAGGTGAAGAGGACGCAGGCGAGGAGTTTTGCTACGAGGGTGGTATTCGCTCCTTTGTTGAATACATTAACCAAAGCCGTGGACTTAATCCTATTCAGGAGGAGGTTATTCACCTTTCAACAACAAAGGGCGACAGAAGTGCAGAGGTTGCACTTTGCTACACCGATTCCTATAACGAAACACTTTTGTCCTTTGCCAACAACATTAACACAATCGACGGTGGTACTCACGAAACAGGCTTTAAAACTGCGTTGACAAGAGTATTTAACGATTACGGCAAAAAGTTCGGTATCCTTAAAGACAGCGACAAAAAGTTTAGTGGCGAGGATGTGCGTGAGGGCATCACGGCAGTTATCTCCGTTAAGCTGACAGAGGCACAGTTTGAGGGACAGACAAAGGGCAAGCTTGGTAATACAGATATTACCGGCCTTGTTTCGTCAATGATTTATGACAAGCTGATGACCTATTTTGAGGAAAATCCGTCAGTTGCAAAAACACTTATTAACAAATCACTTGATGCTTCCCGTGCAAGAGAGGCTGCAAGAAAGGCAAGAGAAAATGCCAGAAGAAAATCGCCCCTTGAAAGCAATTCACTGCCGGGCAAGCTTGCCGATTGTACCAGCAAGGAGCCTGCAAAGTGCGAGCTTTATATTGTAGAGGGTGACTCTGCCGGTGGCTCTGCCAAGGAGGGCAGAGATAGAGAGCATATGGCAATTCTGCCTCTTTGGGGTAAAATGCTTAATGTTGAAAAGGCAAGAGTAGATAAGGTTTATTCCAACGAAAAGCTGTTGCCTGTTGTTATGGCATTAGGCACAGGCATCGGTGAGGATTTTGATATTGCAAAATTAAGGTACCACAAGATTATAATTATGGCAGATGCCGATGTGGATGGTGCACATATTCGTACACTTTTGTTAACCTTCTTCTTCCGTTATATGCCACAGATTATTGAGGACGGCTATGTTTATCTGGCACAGCCACCACTATACAAGGTATCAAAGGGCAAAAGGAGTGCATACTGCTTCTCCGACGAGGAAAGAGATGAGAAAATAAGAGAATTTGGTGGAGATTGCGATATTCAGCGATACAAAGGTCTTGGTGAAATGGACCCCAATCAGCTTTGGGAAACTACTATGGACCCTGAATTCAGAACAATGCTTCGTGTTACTATTGAGGATGCCCAAAGAGCAAACGAAAACTTCTCTATCCTTATGGGTGACAATGTTGAGCCTCGTAGAGAGTTTATTGAAAAGAACGCAAAATTTGTTCAAAACCTTGATGTATAAATTAACACTTACCACCAAAGGCTTGGAGGAATATAAATAATGGACAATAATGAAATTCGATATGACAATCAAAAAATCGTTGATGTGGAAATCAGCGATGAAATAAGAAAGGCGTTCCTTGATTATTCAATGAGCGTTATTGTCAGCCGTGCGTTGCCTGATGTTCGTGACGGACTTAAGCCTGTTCACAGAAGAATACTTTATGCAATGTACGACAACAATCTTTACCCAACTAATCCTTACAGAAAGTGCGCCACCACCGTTGGTGAGGTGCTTGGTCACTACCATCCACACGGCGACGCTTCTGTTTATGACGCAATGGTTAGGCTTGCACAGCCGTTTTCTATGAGACACCCACTTGTTGACGGCCACGGTAATTTTGGCTCTATCGACGGTGACCCGGCTGCTGCTTATCGTTATACCGAAAGCAGAATGAGCAAAATCTCTATGAAAATGCTGGAGGATATTAAAAAGGACACAGTTGACTTTGTGCCTAACTTTGACGATAACGGCAAGGAGCCCACAGTGCTTCCCTCCCGTTTTCCAAATCTGCTTGTTAACGGCACATCAGGTATTGCCGTTGGTATGGCAACAAATATTCCACCTCACAATATGAACGAGGTTATTGAGGGAATGTGTCACCTTATTGACAATCCCGACGCACAGTTAGAGGACCTTATGGAATACATTAAGGGTCCCGACTTCCCAACCGGTGGTATTATTATGGGTGCAAAGGGCATCCGTGAGGCTTATGCCACAGGCAGAGGTAAAATATATGTAAGAGCAAAGGCTGAAATTGTTGAAGCAAGAGGCGACAGATTTAAAATCGTTGTCAGCGAAATACCCTACGGTGTTAACAAGGCAAGGCTTATTACAAGAATTGCAGAGCTTGTTAAGGAAAAAAGGCTGGAGGGTGTTGCCGATGTTCAGGACTACTCCGACCGTAGAGGTATGCACATAGAGGTTGTTGTTAAGCGTGACGCAAATGCACAGGTGGTGCTTAACAATCTTTACAAAATGACAGATATGCAGGTTACCTTCGGCGCTATTCTTTTGGCTCTTGATGACGGTGTGCCAAAGGTGCTTACTCTTAAGGAGATACTTGAAAAATATATTGCCTTCCAAAAGCAGGTTGTTAGAAGAAGAACAGAATTTGACCTTCGCAAGGCACAGGAAAGGGCACATATTTTGGAGGGTCTTGCCAAGGCTATTGATATTGTTGATGAGGTTATTGCAACTATCCGTGCCTGCAAGGGTGGTCAGGCTGAGGCAAAGCAGGCAATTATGGACAAGTTCGGCTTTGATGACCCACAGGCAAGTGCTATTGTTGCCTACCGTTTAGGTCAGCTGGCAGGACTTGAGATTGAAAAAATACTTAACGAATTAGACGAATTACACGAGAGAATTAAGGATTTCCTTGATATTCTTGCTCACGAGGAGAGAATTAACGAGATAATCAAGGAGGAGT
>CAMFYM010000126.1 GCA_946002045.1 uncultured Clostridia bacterium
TTTGGAATGAGAAGCATACACCCTCGTGTCTTTCGCCTGTTTTCCATTCCATATAATCAACAGCGTCTGCAATAAGAGCATATGTAATAACATTATAAATACCAAGTGGGAGACCCATTAAGAAAAGGAATACCCAAAGAACAAAAATGTTAATCTTTGTAACATCCTGAGCAAATACAACATAGCAAAGTGCGTGAATAACCAAGCCGAAAACAGCAGAGCCAATATAGATTTGCTTAAGTGAAAGCTTCTTACGAAGAACAGGGAAGATAGCCATTGCAGGCACCATACCAACACCGATTGCTACTGTAAGAGTAGTAACGATTGTTCCTCTTGGAATCCAGAAGTCGTATGCAGCAGCTGCATCTACATTTGGAACAAGAACTGATTGTGCACCGGGAAGTGCATCCTGGAAAATCTTTGAGAAATCTGTGTAGTTTTGGATAATAAGGAAGTTACCAATGTAGTCTGCGCACTGGTTAGCTGTAACGAGTGTTGAGCCAAGAATGGCAGCAAAGATTACGATGATAAGCAGCTTATCCTTGCCAAGAACAACAAATGTTTCCTTAAAGGATGGAGTGTGGTCCATCTTTGGTACTCTTTCTTTAGAAACAAAGAAGATGAGGATTGAAAGTCCACAGCCGAGAAGTGCGAAAATCAAACCACCAACAAAGAAGCCCTTTGTGTATCCTAAATTGCTCTGATAAAGAATAGGAATAAGCAATGCAGGAAGTATACCACCGAATGTTGAGCCTAAACGAGCAGTTGAAATAAATGATGTTCTCTCGTTTTCAAGTGGAGTGATTACAGATGAAAGACCCCAGAAAGGTACATCCTGAACTGTGAATGCAACACCCCAAAGAATGTATGTAACGAGTGCCCAAACGAATGCTGCTGTTGAGCCATCCTCAAACGGTGCTGTGAATAAAAGAATTGTTGTTATTGCGATTGGAATAGGTGCGAACAAAAGGTAAGGTCTCATTTTGCCCCACCTTGATTTTGTTCTGTCAACAAGCATACCCATAAGCGGGTCGTTGATTGCGTCAAAAATTCTACCAATAAGAATAATTGTTGTGCCCTGCTCAAGAGTAAGGCCTGCACCGTTTTGGAAAAATACAAGTGTAAACATTGACATCAATGTATAAATTCCGGATCTACCGAATGCGCCAACGGTAAAGCACACTCTTTCCTTCATGGTTAAATACTTTTTCTCTGCCATTTATTTTCTCCTTTTTATTACTGCAGGCAGGATAACAGGCTTATCCTCCTGTGCAAGCTCCATTTGTTTTAGAAGCAATGATTTCATTTCTTTTCTTACCTCTTTGTAAGCAGGGTCCTTAATGAGATTTTCCTTCTCGTTAGGGTCCTTTTCTAAATCATAAAGGTAGTTTTCAAAATAAACCTTTGCCTTGTGGTGAGCGTAGCCTGTGATTGCACAGTCACGAACCTCGTACTTATATCTGTCAGTCCTGATAGCACGAGAGTTAGATGCCTCACTTATCTGCATAAATACGCAATCCCTTTTCTTGTCAGGGTTGTTAATTTGTGTAGTTAAATCAACACCCATATATGAGCTTGGAATAGGAATACCTGCCATAGATAAAAGAGTAGGTGGAATGTCAATAAGTGAGGAAAGTCTTGTTTCCTTTTTGCCACCCTCAAATCCACCACCCTTAATGATAAGGGGAGTGTGTGTTGCACTTTCGTGACAGCTGCGCTTGTACTCAGGATTTCTTGTCTTAAAGTGACTGCCGTGGTCAGATGTGTAGATTATGATTGTGTCATCATAAATACCCATTTCCTTAAGCTTATCAACAAGCCTGCCCACATTGTAGTCAAGTCTGTTAATTGCAGACATATAGTCAGGGTACATCTCCTTGTAATTACCCTTAAGGAATGTTAAGTCATCGGGAAGGGGATAATCCTTGTAGTCATCAACAGTTTCCTTATATCCCTCATATGTATGATGGTCATTTTGATGATGTGGCTCAAGCTGACTGATAAACATAAAGAACGGTTTATCCTTGTCGCAATTATCCAGATACTCAAGAGCATAATCGTTAATACAGTCTGCTCTGTATCCCTTAAATTCAAGCTTGTTTCCGTCGCCGTCAAATACATATCCGTCATATCCGTGAGATGTAAATTCAAGCACATCTGCTGCTCTCCAATACTGATACTCGCCCTGCTTTTCCTTTGGAACGGCAGTGCTTTCGCAGTGAAGACCGATACCCGGAAGCCTGTTTGAAGCCAAATGCCATTTGCCTATGTATGCTGTTTGATAGCCTGCTTCGTTAAAATAATGAGCAAGTGGAGTAATGCTGTCAGGAAGTGGAATACCATTCCAATAGCAGCCACACTGTGTAGCAAACACACCTGATTGCAGGCACGCTCTTGCAGGACCGCAAACAGGCTGACAGGTAAAGTTATTTTCAAACTTTACACCCTCCTTGGCAAGCCGGCAAAGATTAGGCGTTACTTCTTCATTAACTGTATCCCAGCGTTGCTGGTCAGAAAAATAGAAGATAATGTTTTTTCTTTTCATACCAATTTTTACCCTTCTTATATTTCTATATCATACAGCTACGCAATAAAGCCGGTAACTGCATTATATACATTGATTACTGCAACAAGGGACAGCACAACAGAAAAGATTACTGTTATAACCTTGTTGGAAAGCTTTTTGTTAAGCTTTGAGCCGATAATACCACCGATAACAGACACTGCCATACCAAGCAAAACAATAGGGAAGTACTCCTTGTACGGCTCAAACTGATTGTTAATAAATATTGTAACTAACTGACTTAGCTGACTGAAGAAAATAATCGCAACTGAGTAAACTGCACTTTCCTTAAGAGTAAAGGAGAATAACAGCACAAGAAATGTGGTGTTAATGGGACCTCCTCCAATGCCTAAAAATGCACTCATAAGTCCAAGCATAAGACCTGTCAGTACAATCAAAACAGGATTTTTTATCTTAAATGATTTTATGTTTTTGGAATTTACATAGAATATAACAAAAATTATGAAAGCAGCAATAATAACTGCCTGAACGCCCTTTACGATGTTTGTGTTGAATTTTTCAAAGGCTAAATCAAAAATCTCGTTGCCGATAATTCCACCGAAAATAGAGCCAAAGGAAACTAATAAGACAATCTTTTTATCGAACTTCGTTTTTGCTGTAATGTGCTTAACCGAGGAGCTGATGCTCATTGCAAAAACAGCACAGGTTGAAATAAATCCAACAACCTCAACACTGTGAACACCTATAAAATCAAGAAGAGGCTTGATGATAACTC
>CAMFYM010000127.1 GCA_946002045.1 uncultured Clostridia bacterium
TGGATTACGGCAGCAAGGCTTATTCACAAGGTGACAACAAAAGATTACGGCGTATTGTTTGGGGGTTGTTTGAGGATAAAAAGACAAACAAGCAATATATTGTTACTTCTACTCACCTTGATTTAATTAGAGAGGGTCAGGAAGATGAACAACTAAAGGTAATGAAGCTTCAGGCAGATGAACAAATTGCACTTTCAAAGGAGCTAAAGGAGAAATATAATTGTCCTGTTTTTTCAGCAGGAGATTTTAACTCAATGGATGACGGTGGATATAACGACCAATACTTTGCACCGGAAATATACAATAAGCTTGCAAGTGAGCTAACAGATACAAAATATATAGCAATATCAAAAACTCAAGGCAATAACAGAGATGCAGATAAGCCTACCATTGACCACATTTTTTTAAACGGTAATTCAATAATAGATAGATATACAATTTTGTCCGATGAAGTAATGACGCAAATGAGCGACCATTATCCGATATTCATTGATTGCAAATAATGACATAAAAAGGGCTGACTTCATAATAATTGAAGTCAGCCTTTAATATTGTTATTTAGCTTAACAGCATTCTGTCGTTATCAAGACTTTGACCAACCGATTGCTTGAATTTATCAAGCAAATCAGTAACAGTTAATCCCTTTCGTTCATCATTTGCCACATCATAAATCACTCTGCCGGCATCCATCATAATAGTACGATTACCAAGCTCAAGAGCCGATTGCATATTGTGAGTAATCATAAGGCAGGTAATTTTATTTTCATTAACAATTTGTGTTGTTAGATTAAGCACCTTTTCAGCAGTTGCAGGGTCAAGAGCAGCAGTATGCTCGTCAAGAAGAAGAATTTTCGGTGGGTTAATGGTTGCCATCATAAGTGTAAGTGCCTGTCGCTGACCACCTGAAAGCAGACCCACCTGCTGATTCATTCTGTCCTCAAGACCCATACCCAAAAGTGCAAGCTTTTCTCTAAACAGCTTTTTATCTTTTTTTGAAATAGTGCTAAGCCAACCACCGTGACCTGCTGCAAGCGCCAAATTTTCCTCAATGCTCATACCGGGAGCACTGCCCTTCATCGGGTCCTGGAATAATCTGCCTATAAATCTTGCTCGTTTATGCTCTGGCATTGCAGTAATATCCTTACCGTCAAGCAAAATCCTACCCTCATCGGTAAGATATGTGCCTGCAATAGCGTTAAACAATGTTGACTTGCCGGCACCGTTTGCTCCGATAATTGTGATAAAGTCGCCGTCGTTAACATCAAGATTTAAGCCGTTAAGAGCAATTTTTTCGTCAGGTGTGCCCTTAGAAAATATCATTTTAACATCAGTTAAATTCAACATATTCTACACCCTCTTTCCTGAGCTTATCTTTGCTTTCCTTATATATTCAGGCAATCTTGCCTTCAAATAAGGACCTGCTATTGCAATAACAACAATTACAGATGATACAAATTTAAGCATAAACGGTGGCATATGGATACCGATTGCAATTTGATATACCAAACGGAAAAGAATTGCACCTAACACAGCACCTAAAGCACGAAGTGGAATTTTTCCTCTTCTCACAAACACACCACCGATAAGCAGTGATGCAAGAGCAACTGTTACCATACCTGTGCCGATATTGATTTCTGCCTGCTTTTGAGATTGTGCCAGCAAGCAGCCTGACAGTGCAGTAAAGGAGTTTGCAATACAAAGACCGATAATTGTTGTAACAACAGGATTGATTGACGATGATTTAACCATATCGGGATTGTTTCCTGTTGCCCTGATGGAAAGACCAAGCTTTGTCTTTAAAAACAAGGAAAGAAATACTACAACCAAAATAACTGCAACAGCTGAAATAATAAGGGTTTGCTTACCCTCTAATACCGTTCCCTCCAGCCTTGCCTTAAGCAGAGAGAACACTGTGTCCGAATTATTAAGATTTAAAAGTGATGACTGATTCATTACAGCAATATTTATTGAGTACAAGCCGGTATTAACTACTATACCCGAAAGCAGACTGTCAACGCCTAAAACAGTTTGAAGCAATGCAGTAATTAAGCCTGATACCATACCGGCAATCATAGCAACCGGTATTGATAAATAAGGATGACCGTTTAGCGCAACTATTGCACCCACAGCAGCACCAAAGGTGAAGCAGCCGTCAGTTGATAGGTCGCACACATTAAGCATTGTGTAGCTCAAAAATAATGCAAGAACGGTAATCGAGCTGATTAAGCCCAGCTCTAACACAGTTTGCAGCTGACCTGCGTCAAATATTGCCAAAAAATTAGACATAGCTTTCTCCCTTTCACGCAACAATCGGGCGAAATAAATTCGCCCTGAAATTATTGTATTTTACTCAAAGCTTTCTGCTGTGGTGATTGTTTTAATCTCTGTGCAGAACGGCTCTGAATTCTTCTTAACCTCGTCAAAATTCAAGCCAAGTGTTGAACAAATCTCTGTGTTGATAGTTGCTGTACCGTTATCGAAGAACATTACAGGATATGTTGCAGGGTCCTTTTCGTTAATAAGAATATCTGCTGCCATATCTGCTGTATCTCTGCCAAGTGCTGCATAGTCAACACCGTAGCCAAGGAATGCACCGTTAAGTGCAAATGAATCGGCACCTGCATAATGAGGAATACCTGCCTTTGCCAAGCTTTCGTAAATTGAAAGCTCTGCTGTCATAATTGTGTTGTCTGTGGGAGTAAATACGGCACTGCATTTATCATTAACTATTTTTGAAACAGCCTGTGTGATTTCTGTTAAGTTTGTGCCAATGTACTCTGTGTACTTAACGCCCTTTTTGTCAAGATATTTCTTTGCATTTTCAATAGGAGTCTTTGATGAATCCTGACCCTTGTCATAAAGAAGTGCAATGTTGTCTGCGTCCTTATCGTTAGCGAAAATCAAATCCATAATTGCATCTGTGTTAAGGTAATCCGATGTACCTGTGATATTTGCACCGGGAGCCTCTGCGCTCTCAACAAGTCCTGCACCTACAGGGTCAGACACTGCTGCAAAAACAACAGGAATTTTGTTGTCCTCGGTAGCAGTTTGCATTGCAACTGCAACAGGAGTTGCAATGCCAATCATAAGGTCAACGCTTGAACAATAGTTTGAAATAATTTGGTTCATTACATTTGCATCTGCATGACAGTTTTCAACCTTAACATCAAATACAACATCATTTTTTTCACCTGCTACCTTAAGCTGTGCCTCAATGTTTTCAACTATTTGATTAAGTGATGCGTCGTCAACATAGTTACAAAT
>CAMFYM010000128.1 GCA_946002045.1 uncultured Clostridia bacterium
CAATCCCTCCGTCAGCGCAAAAGCGCTGCCACCTCCCTTTACACAAAGGAGGCTCGAATCGGTTTATTTTATATGGCGTGGTTCAGTCCACTTTATCGACAGTCTGAAGCCCCTAATAAATTAGGGACTTGATAATATTAAGCATTAGTCAATTTTTTTAGCTGCCTGAATTTGAGCCTCAATTTCTGCTTCCTTCTTTGCTCTGAATTCCTTAATCTTATCCTCATACTCGCTTTCGTTAAACTTATATCTAAGCATTGGGAAAATCTGGAGTACAAGGCCGATTGAGCCCAGAACAGTAAGCATAAAGAATATTGCATTAAGTACAGGCATATGATTAGCAAGCATTGTTTCTCTTGTAAGATTACCTGCTTCTTTAAGAGCAGTAAGCTCGCTTGACATTGTTGAATAACCGAATGCGTTAACAACTGCCATTACGATAAGATTGAACAATGCAATACCGAATTTGTTGAGAAGACTCTTAAATGAGAATACTGCACCCTCAAGTCTTTCGCCTGTTTCCATTTCAATAACATCAACTGCGTCAGAGAAAATAGCCTGTAAAAGAACAAGGCTCATACCAACCGGGAAGTTAGTGAAGAAACGGCAAACGCAATATACTACAAAGCCGATTCTTGCCTGTGTGAGATTTGCACTTGTATATGGGAATACATACATACAAATGATAAATACAACAACATTTGCTATTGCGCAAATCCATGACATATGTATAAACAGTGTCTTTTTGTCCATCTTTTTAAGCAAAGCAGGAACGATTGCCATTGAAAGCATATATGAAATACCACTGCTGATACTGAGGATCGGGAACAGCAAGCCCTCCTCTGTAAGATTAAGTGACACGCCAATTGTGCTTTCAATCCAAGCATTAAGTGCAGGGAAATTGAAAATACCATAGCAATTCCACTTTGCGAAGAACATAAGGAACATCGCACCGATATTTACAAGTGCATTAAAGAAAGCAGCTACAAGGAGCGCTCTCATATTTCTGTTACCGAATACAATCTTAAGAGCTCTGCCGTATTTGATTGGTTCCTTTTCGATATAAACCTTCTCCTTAATACCAAAGAAGGAAATCACAATAGGAATACCTGATAAAACTGCAAATACAATAGCTGCAACAAAAAAGCCCTTTCTTGTATCCTCAAAGGCATAAACGATTGGGAAGAATACGATTGAAGGAAGTACAGTACCGATTGAGCCAAAGATATTGCTGATTGAAATAGCCTTTACTCTGTTCTTGCTTTCAGGGAAAACAAGTGGTGTCAGACCTTGATAAGGAATATCGATAGCTGTATAGAAGGTATAGAAAATAAGATATGCTGCAACTGCATACCAAAAGTTACCTGTGTTAACATACTCGTTTGTTTTGATAATATGGAAATCATTGCCGATTGTTGCAATAGTTGATGCAATATCAATTTGTGAAAGCTGGAAGGAGCCTGAATTCACAAAATCAACAGGTGCAAACAAAAGCACAAGACCAACCATCATAGGTATAACCATCCATACCAGATACGGACGACATTTGCCCCATCTTGTTCTTGTTTTATCAACAATCATACCCATCATCGGGTCATTAACTGCATCCCAGATTTTTGTAATGGAAAGCACAAGACCTGCACCAACCATACCTAATCCAAGGCTATCTGCCAAATAAACATTAAGGGCACCACCGATAACATTTATTACTGTCAGCAAACCAAACGGAAGCAGTGAAAAAGCAAGTATTTCCTTTAGTCCTGCATTTTTCAAATCAATTCTTTTTCTTGCCAAAATGTTCACCTCTTAAGAAATTTATTCATTACACTTAGGCAATTATTATAGCATACGGCAATAAAATATCATAACATATTTTTACAATATTTGATAATTTATCTCTTTTGCACAAATTACAATATCGTTTTTTGTGCAATGTGATGTAGGGTATTAAATGTAAAAAATAAAAAAGGCACGGACTGCCCGTGCCTTTAGTGTGTTATAATTACTGCTCAACAGGATATACAGAAACCTTTTTTCTGTCCTTACCCATTTTTTCAAACTTAACTGTACCGTCAATAAGAGCATAAAGAGTATCGTCTGAACCGATACCAACATTATTACCAGGATGGATATGTGTACCTCTCTGGCGATAAAGAATATTGCCGGCGAGAACGAACTGACCGTCTGCTCTTTTAGCGCCGAGACGCTTTGACTCGGAATCACGACCGTTCTTTGTAGAACCCATACCTTTCTTATGAGCGAAAAGCTGTAAATCTAACTTAAGCATTATTACACCTCCGATAAATCACTTTAATATTTGATGGATATTCCTTTTCAAGCTCTGTTAGATGGAGCTTAAGTCCGTTAAGAATATCCTGTGCAGGTGAGCTGTTTTCAAGAATCATTAGCTTGACATAGCCCTCATCTGCCTGCGCGTCGGCATCAAGCTTCATAACATCGGTTATGGTGTTGGCAGTCATAAGACAAGCACTTGAAACAAAGGCACAGACGATGTCCTCACCTGAATTGCCTGCGTCTGCATGACCTTCTGCCTTAAAACCACATAAGCCGTTAATGCCGTTGTAAAATTCAATATTAACCATTATGCGTTAATCTTGGTAATCTCAACCTTTGTGTATGGCTGACGATGACCCTTTTTGCGTTTTTCGTCCTTCTTTGGCTTGTAGGTAAATACAGTAATCTTCTTACCCTTACCGTTCTTAAGAACCTTAGCAGCAACAGTTGCCTTTGCGCAATCCTTACCTGCCTTAAAGCCCTTGTCTGTGCTAACTGCAAGAACATTATCAAATGTAATTTCTGCATCAGCATCAACGCCAAGCTTTTCGATATAAAGGACATCGCCTTCAGCTACCTTGTACTGTTTGCCACCTGTAACAATAACAGCGTACATTTATCTTTTCTCCTAACATAAGTCTCGCTACGATAGGCGTATATACATATGTATATATCTTTCTGCCTATAATATGCGGCTTAATGATTATACCACAAAAACAGATATTGTCAAGTATTATTTGTTAATTTTAGGATTATTCGTCCTTCCTAATATATAATCGGTGGATACATTATTGGGAATACTTTATCTGTTTACCGGTGGTCTTTTGGGCATTGGTTGGATTATAGATACCATCAAGCTTCTTTTCAAATCTAACCCATAT
>CAMFYM010000129.1 GCA_946002045.1 uncultured Clostridia bacterium
ACACCTCAGCCTTCGTCGGCAGCGTCAGATGTGTATAAGAGACAGCCCTTAATGTAAATGCTTGAGACTTCAAGACTACATTTAGGGGATTATTCATTAAAAATTGAGAGCATCGGTAATATTTGATTCCTATCCACTGTTGTATATAGCTGTCATATGTGATATAATTATTTTTAATCAAAAATGGCAGGTGAAAGGATGAATATTCAGCAGTTTTTTTCTATCCACAGCAATGTTGTTGTTGCCGTGTCAGGTGGTGTTGATTCTGCACTTTTATTGTATTTTGCAAAAAAATATGCAAATGATGTCACAGCCTGCTTTGTTAAATCTGCATTTCAGCCGGAATTTGAGCTTAATGACGCTAAAGAGATTTGTGACGCAGTAGGTGTTCAGCTGAATGTTATAAATATTGATGTGTTGAGTGTAAGCAGCATAATCTCAAATCCTGATAATAGGTGCTATTTTTGCAAAAAAGTGATATTTAATAGTATTCTTGATTTTGCAAGAGCTCTTAATAAAGAGGTTGTTGAGGGTACAAACGCCTCCGATAATGTTGATGACAGACCGGGGTATAAGGCTTTAGGTGAGCTTGGTGTTCTTTCGCCATTACGACTGTGTGGTATTGATAAAAGGAAAATCAGAGAACTTGCTACGGAAGTTAATTTAAGCGTCGCTGATAAAGCCTCATATGCCTGCTTGGCAACAAGGATTCCTACTAATACAATTATAACAGAGAAGGCACTTTCTACTACTGAAAAGGCTGAATATGAGCTTTTTAAGCTTGGTTTAAAGAATTTTCGTATTAGATATATTAACGGTGCAGGCAAGCTTCAGTTAAGTCAAAATGATATTAAGATTTTTAATCAAAACAAAGATGATATATTAAAGGCGATTAAGCCGTATTATAGTGAAATTGTGTTAGACAAAGAGGTGAGAGCAGATGAATAAGTCAGAGCTTCGAGATTTACTGAACAAGGTTTCAACCGGCGAAATGTCCTGTGATGACGCTTTGATGAAAATTAAAACTGAGCCATATGAGGATTTAGGTTTTGCAAAAATTGATCACCAAAGAGGTGTGCGTCAAGGTGCGTCAGAGGTTATTTACGGTGCAGGTAAAACTCCGGAACAAATACTAAAAATAGTTTCATCAATGCTCAATCACGGCGAAACATCTGTTCTCATCACAAGAATGAGAAAGGATGCTTATGACATTGTTTCCCGGGAAATACCTTTGTTTTATGACGAATTATCTAAGGTAGCTGTTGCCGGTGATCCTTTTAAGGAAAATAACAAAACAGGAAAAATAGTAATCGCAACAGGTGGCACAAGCGATATTCCTGTAGCTGAAGAAGCAGCATTAACAGCCGAGTTTTACGGAAACAATGTTGTCAGACTTTATGATGTAGGCGTTTCGGGAATACACAGACTTGTTAACAATGTTGAGGATTTGATGTCTGCTCGTGTTGTTATAGCCGTTGCCGGAATGGAGGGCGCCCTTGCAAGCGTGGTTGGAGGACTTGTTGATTGTCCTGTTATTGCAGTTCCTACCTCAGTTGGATATGGTGCGAATTTTGGTGGTCTGTCTGCACTTCTTTCCATGCTGAATTCCTGTGCGAGTGGCGTTAGTGTTGTTAATATTGATAACGGATTTGGCGCAGGCTATCTTGCAAATATGATAAATAAGATTAAAGAGGATTAAATGAAAGCGTTATATTTAGAATGTGATATGGGCATAGCAGGTGATATGCTTATGTCAGCCTTGTTTGATTTGTTTGATAACAAGGAAGAAATTATAAACAAAATAAATTCCCTTAACATACCTAATACAAATATTACATTTACATATGATGAGAAATGTGGTATTCATGGCACAAATGCAAGAGTTGTTGTCGCTAATCAAGAAGAGGATGATTGCAGTCACCACCACAGTCATACCCATATGACCCTTAACGATGTTTTAAATATTATTGATAGTCTTAATGCGCCTAATCGGGTAAAAAGCAATGCAAAGGAGATATATTCAATTATTGCCGACGCAGAGAGTAAGGTGCATAATACCACTGTATCACAGGTCCATTTTCATGAACTTGGAATGATGGATGCCATTGCAGACATAACAATTTGCTGCCTTTTGATAAATCTGCTTGATGTAGAAAGGATTATTGTGTCACCAATAAATGTAGGTAACGGCAGTGTTAAATGTGCCCACGGTATTTTACCTGTTCCTGCTCCTGCAACTGCAGAAATATTAAATGGCGTTCCTTACTATAAAGGCAATATAAACAGCGAGCTTTGCACACCAACAGGTGCAGCCCTTGTTAAATATTTTGCAACGGATTATAATACTATGCCGATTATGAATGTTAAAAAAATCGGATATGGATTTGGCAAAAAGACCTTTGAGCAGGCTAATGTTATTAGAGCATTTTATGGTGAAAGTGATGCTTTAGCCGATGAGGAAATAGTAGAGCTTGCCTGCAATGTGGACGATATGACAGGGGAGGAAATATCCTTTGCATGTGAAAGACTTTTTGATTTAGGAGCAGTAGATGTTTTTACTGAGAGCGTGTATATGAAAAAGTCAAGAATAGGTACCAAGATAACTGTTCTTTGCAGTAAGGATATTAAAAGCAATATTATTTTAGCAATATTCAAGCACACAAAAACAATAGGTATCAGAGAATATGCCGTTAACAGATATACTTTAAAAAGAGAAATTAAAACCGTTAACACAAGTCTCGGCAGGATTTCCGTTAAATGCTCAAAGGGTCATGGCACTGAAAAAAAGAAATATGAATTTGAGGATTTGAGGAATATTGCCCTTGAAAATGATTTGTCTATTGATGAGGTTTTAAAAAAAATAAATAACGAAAATTTATAATTTGTTATGTAAAAGTATTATTCAACTACATTATATTGTTGAAATGTTTACAAATTGTTCACAAAATTGGCTGCTTTATGAAAAAATTATTATTGAAATTTTATATTTATAATGTTATACTTATTACAGACTTATAAGGGGGTAAATGCCTTGAGTACA
>CAMFYM010000130.1 GCA_946002045.1 uncultured Clostridia bacterium
TCAGCAGTGAGTCCTGCGCCCTTGACACTATCGGTGCAGATTTTGTTCGTGATGTTTTGCCGGGTGAAATTGTAACCTTTGACGACAACGGTATTCACTCTAATAGGACTCATTGCAAAAGCAAGGGCAGTCTTTGTGTGTTTGAATATATCTATTTTGCAAGACCTGACAGTGTTATTGACGGTGCATCTGTTGAGCAGGCTCGTGTTAGGGCAGGTGCCTTTCTTGCAAAGGAAAGCCCTGTTGATGCCGATATTGTTATCGGTGTGCCTGACAGTGGACTTGATGCAGCATTGGGTTATGCAAGGGAAAGTGGTATCCCCTACGGTATCGGCTTTATCAAAAACAGATATATCGGCAGAAGCTTTATTCAGCCTAATCAAAATCAGCGAGAGGATGCTGTAAGAATTAAGCTTAATGTAATTAAAGAAAATATTAAGGGCAAAAGGGTAATAATGATTGATGACTCCATTGTTCGTGGCACAACCTGTGCAAGAATAGTTAATCTGCTTCGTGAGGCAGGTGCAAGTCAGGTTCATATGCGTGTGTCATCACCACCCTTTAAGTATCCCTGCTATTTCGGCACAGATGTTGATAATCAGGAAAATCTAATTGCCTGTAAATATAACTCAACAGAGGAGATT
Source organism: uncultured Clostridia bacterium (assembly GCA_946002045.1). Classification (GTDB taxonomy): domain Bacteria; phylum Bacillota; class Clostridia; order Oscillospirales; family Acutalibacteraceae; genus Eubacterium_R. The sequence goes on from CAMFYM010000130.1 coordinate 645, forward strand.
GCAAAGGTAATAGGCGTAGATAGTCTTGCCTATCTGTCCATAGACGCAACTCACAAGTTAGCACAGGAGGCGTCGGTATGCTTTTGTGACGGCTGCTTTACAGGCAAATACCCTGTTGATGTGCCAAAGGAACAGCCCAAGGATAAATTTGAGGAAAAGCTCAACAAATTTTCCTCCTACTATCAAGTGCTTGATTGAATTTAAAACACATAAAAGATGTATTTAATGTAATTATTGTAATTTTGCAGATTAAAACGCCGAGGGTGATTTCACTCTCGGCGTTATTTTTTGATTATTCACTTTTCAAAGGGATAAACCAAATTCATTTGCCTTCGGCACAGGTCAATTATTTTTAAGCAGGAGACTGTGGAATTAAAGGGAATATATCCGGACTCCATTTTACCCTGTCCTATTTCCTCTGCCACAGCGTTGAATTGGGTGAGGTAATCTGTTTTACCCTTGAATACTTCCTTGCCCTTTTCGTTTTTAAGTATTGCCTTTGATGCCATATGAAAAAATACAGGCAGGGTGATTGTGCCCTTTGTTCCGTTTATTATGCAGTTTTCCTTTAATTTGCACAATGACATATTCAGCGTGCACTTAAAGCCGTCGTATTCAAGAACAACTGTCTCTGCAATATCGATTCCGTTTTTAATCTCACCCTTGCAGGTAATGCTTTTAGGGTAGCCAAACAGATTGTAGCAATAGGTTATAGGATAAATTCCAATATCAAGAATTGCACCACCTGCCGTTTCAGGCTTAAGCAGACGAGAGCTTTTCGGCATAAGAATACCGGGGAAGGCGTAATTTATTTCAACACCTGTTATATCACCTATCTCCTTATCACGCACCCATTTTTTAACTGTCAGTGCTACATCGGAAAACCAGGTCCACATTGCCTCGCAAAAATACACGCCCTTGCTTTTGGCAGTGTTAATCATTTTTTCTGCCTCTTCGGCAGTAACACCCACCGGCTTTTCGCAAAGGACACTTTTGCCTAATTCCATTGCCTTGATTGCGTACTCAAGGTGAGAGGTGTGAGGAGTTGCAATATATACTGCATCCACATCATCTCGATTAACAGCCTTGTCAAAGTCATCACAGGCGTCGGCACCGAATTTTTCCGCAAAGCTCCTTGCCTTGTCAATGCTTCTGCCATAGACCGACACAATTTTGTGATTGCCCTTAACAATTTCCTTGGCAGTTGTGTTTGCAATACTGCCACAACCGATATATGCCCATCTAAATTTTTCCATATAATCACCAGCCTTGTTAATACTATTATAGAATTTGTATCAGTCGTTTTCAAGAAACAATAAGATTTTATATTGTTAAAATTTGAATACTGATATATAATTGATTTGAATAAGTGTGAGGTGACAGATATGAGAAATATTAAAATCGGTGGAATAGTAGAGGCTTCGGCAGTATCAATGGGATGTATGCGTCTTGCAGGTGCTGACGAAAAAGCTGTTCCAAAAATTATTGAAACAGCAACGGAGTGTGGTATAACTCACTTTGACCACGCCGATATTTACGGTGCAGGTGAAAGCGAAATTCGTTTCGGCAAATATATTAAAAATAATCCGTCCTTTAGGGATAATATTGTTCTTCAGTCAAAGTGTGGGATTAGAAAGGGAATGTATGATTTTTCAAAGGAGCATATAATCAATTCCGTAGATAATTCCTTAAAAAGGCTAAATACAGATTATCTTGATATTTTGGTGCTTCACCGTCCCGATACACTAATGGAGCCGGAGGAGGTTGCAGATGCCTTTGATACATTGCAGGAGGCAGGCAAGGTTAAGCACTTTGGCGTTTCTAACCACAATTCAAGTCAAATTGAATTACTTAAAACTGCAGTAAAGCAGCCTATTATTACTAACCAGCTTCAGTTTTCAATTATGGAGTCGGGCATGGTAACATCAGGGCTTAATGTTAATATGAAGAATGAGGAGTCTGTTGTACACGACGGTGCCTTCCTTGAATATAGCAGAATAAATAATATTACTATACAAACATGGTCGCCGTTTATGGCAGGATTTTTTAAAGAGGTATTCGTCGGTAATGATAATTATAAGGAGCTAAACGATACTCTTGAGCAGATTGCAAACAGATACGGCGTTACGCCAACAACTGTTGCAGGTGCGTGGATACTTCGTCACCCTGCAAAAATGCAGTTGATTTCAGGCTCAATGACTCCAAGCAGAATAAAAGAGGTGTGCAGGGCAGCAGATATTACACTTACCCGACAGGAGTGGTATTCAATCTATCTTGCAGCCGGCTACAGATTACCATAATCATAATAAAGGCTTACTTTACGGCTCCCTTGTGTAAAGGGTGACTCCCCACAGTGTGGGGAGATGTCACGCAGTGACA
>CAMFYM010000131.1 GCA_946002045.1 uncultured Clostridia bacterium
CCTAAGCCTTCGTCGGCAGCGTCAGATGTGTATAAGAGACAGAGTATATTGAGCTTAAAGAAGAAGAAAAAGAGACAATTTACAGCATTTTCAGTAGTTATGGTGGATATTTTCCGTGTGTTTAAAAACAAAGGGGTGGGATACCCCACCCCTTAAGCTTAAATTAAGCTTGCGAAATTTGTCAAACAGAAATACACCTATGATGAAAACGGCAGGGAGCAACCTGCCGTTTTCGTTTTTTGTGTCACATTTATTTTAACAAGTGTAATCCCTTTAGCTATAAAATATATTTTTTTACTACAAAATGCTTAAATATGTTGACTTTTTGTAATACAAAAATTATAATAAATGCTGTCGGCATTGCCGATAAGTGATTATTGGTTTAATGGGTTAATTGTTAATCGGGGTGTAGCGCAGGTGGTAGCGCACCAGACTGGGGGTCTGGGGGCCGCAAGTTCAAGTCTTGTCACTCCGACCACGAACAGCTCTTATCTGAAAGGATTAGAGCTGTTTTTGTTTATCCGTAAATGGCATAAATACTTTTTATGGCTTTCGTTTATTGTATTTGACTAAGTGTAATGATATAATGTAATTAGTAAAAAATGAGATGTTTAGTAGGAGACAATCAAATGATAACTATCACTTATTCTGAATTTTTTAAAATTATTTTTGTTGCTTTAATATTAGGACTGTTTAACAATCTACAGTTTGCAATAAAGCCTGCTGATTATTTTTCAGTTAGGTCAGTAGTTGTTAATGCTGATAAGAATAGAATTGTAAAATCGTCCTTTATAAAGATTTTTGTTACATTTATTGTGTGCTTTATTTTTCATTTCTTATCTTACAGCAATAAGGTTTTACTATTGGCTTTTATAGTAAAGGAATTTCTGCAAATTTGGGTGGCTATTGTTCAGCTTAAAATATTCAGTAGTTGGAATAAGTTTAAAATAAAATACTTGTGCACATGTATCGTTTATCTTGCTTCTGCAATTTTTTATGCTTGGTGGTCATTATATCAGTTAATACCATCTTTTATAGCTGGCAAGCCTTTAATCTTGATTTCCAATGATTTTGCAAATGCAATAATTTCAATTATTTTATATATTATTCCAATACCTTTAGACTATGGACTCATTTCAAGTAGAATGAATGTTAAATATACAGACATTGATTCATTTCATGCAGATACAAGAATAGTACTAAATCAAATGGAAATGGAGTGTTCGTTTGTTGATGAATATTGTTATGAAATAGAAAAGTATGCAGAAGAAAGCAATGTGCCAACTGATTTACTATATACAATTCTATGCCTGGAGTATACAAACAGAAGTTCACATGGATATAGACTTATAGAAAAATTAATGGTTAAATTTTTTAAGAAACTGACTATACGCAAAGATATATCAATAGGTCTTTCTCAAATTAAGCCTTCGACAGCTAAAGAATTAATCAAAAAATCTCCGTATGAATTTTTAGAAAACTTGATGAATAACGAATTTTCAATACAGCTATGTGCAAAATTGCTGAGAAATATTCTTGATAAATACCAAGATGAATATAATTATTGCATAGAAAATGACTTAGCATTCGATGATAACATTTGGTGTTTTATTGCTTCTGAATATCTGTGTGGATGCAAAACATCTTATAGACGCAATACGATGATTTATGAAACAATACTGGCAACAAAATGTATTGATGTAAATATATACGATTATATAAAAATTAACGCTGTAGGATAAAATTATAATTGTAGTAATAATTTAAATATTAAAATGCTGATTATTGAGCAATTTCAAAACGAAAATCTTGCAAAAATGCAGACAAAGCAGAATTACACAGACATAATGAACTATTTTACAAAGATGATAAAATTCTATATTTCAAAGGGTATTTTAGTTGACGGCGATGCTGAGTTAATGGCAGCACAGCTTTGCCTACCTATTTCAGTTTGGATAAATTTGTGCGACAGAGATCCAAACAGAGAGGGCGAGGTAATGGCACTTATTTCAAGACACATAAATCAGTTTTTCAAGATTTACAAGGTACAGTAGATAAGGTGTGAAGTAGATGATTAGGTTAACATTATCGAGATAGACTCTTGGAATAAGCCTATGAGGAAAAGATAAATAGTTATTTTTATTCAAGGAGAATTACTGATGCAATTTAACTGGATTAACTTATTTAACGCAATCACAATTATACTCATTCTTATACCAAACATTATTTTTGCAATTAAGAATAAAGGAAGTCAGGTCGAAAGGGCAGGCAGGCTTGTTTGCGTTATTGAGCAAATTTTCAGATATGCTTGTATGATACTTATGATATTGCCGATTTTTACTTGGGAGTTTGGCTTTTCGCCACTTGAATTTATGTTTTCATACTTGATAGGTAATGTGATTTTACTGATATTGTATTTCATATTTTGGGGATTATATTTCAAAAGAAATACTATATCAAGAGCACTTGCATTGGCAATAATACCTGTGCTGATTTTTGCTAATACAGCAATATCTGTTAAGCATTGGGCATTGCTTGCTGCTGCAACAATATTTGGCGCCTGCCACATTTACATCACATACAAAAATAATAAGAAAGAAATTGAAAAATGAGATTGGAAACAGAAAGATTATTGCTTCGTCCCTGGAGGCTTAATGATGCAGAAAGCCTGTATAAATATGCTTGTGACGAAAGGATAGGACCTATTGCCGGTTGGAATCCCCACAAAAGTGTTGAGGACAGCAGACAGATTATAAATGATGTTTTGTCTGCTACGGGAATTTATGCAGTAGTGCTGAAGAAAACTAATGAGCCGGTGGGTAGTATAGGCTTAATGATAGGGAACAAAAGCAATTTGAATTTGCCTGATGATGAGGCAGAAATCGGATATTGGATAGGCGTTGATTATTGGGGACAAGGCTTAATTCCCGAGGCTAGGCAATAAATAGCAATCCGAACCGTGGTTCAAATTGGCTGATTTGCCCTTA
>CAMFYM010000132.1 GCA_946002045.1 uncultured Clostridia bacterium
TATGGTGCGTGGGCAAGAATTACAGGGAAGCCCTCCTCCTCTGCAAGACCCAAAAACGTTTCTACATCCTTTTCGTCTATCTTTTTTGCACTGCCACCACGAGGGTTGCGAGTGAAAAACTGAAAGGTATTAGCACCTATTTCCTTTGCCTGCTTAAGCATAGCAGTATAGCCCTTTGATGCACTTAAATGTGCGCCTATTGTTAACATATCATACATCTCCGTTATTTTATTAAAGCTTCCTTTGCAATATCTTCCTCTGCTCTACCTGACATAATATAATCAAGCAAATCTGCCACGCAGCCGTTATTGCAGTGGCAAGCCTCGTATTTGCAAATTTTATGTATTGGCTTTGGTGCCTGACCTGCACAGGCAGGAAGTCCTACTGTTTTAAGCATATCCCAATCGTTATAATAATCACCGATTGCTGCCACATGACTTTTTTCAATGCCCAACATATCTGCCAGCTGCATAACTCCAACGCCCTTGTGAGTGTTTTCCTGCAGCATTTCAAGGCTCCAAATTGAAGATGCCATAAAATTAGCCTTTGGATTGGGGTTTTTGTTAATATACTTTTGAAGCTCGTTTATTGTAAGTGGGTTTGACCAAAAAATGACCTTCATCCAGCCCTCTTCAGGCACCTTATCAATAGTTGTTACCTCGTAATGAGTTTTGTCAAAAAACATTTGTCCTCTTGAAAGCAATCCTGTTTTTACGATATAAACAAAATCGTCGAAGAAAATTCCAACATCTATGCTGTGACCACGGGTATTAAACAGCTCCGAAATTTCCTTAACAAATTGCCTGCCCTCAGGACCGATTGTGCTGCGCCAAACAGCCTCATTCTTATTATAATCATATACGCCTGCACCGTTGAGAATAATAGCAGGCTGATTAGTGGCAACCCTATCATAATTCCTTTTTAGGCTTGACACGGTTCTGCCTGATGCCAAAGTAAAATTACCGCCTAAATCAGTAAACCTTTTAATTGCATCATAATTCTTTTTAGGCAGCTTTCTAAATTTGCTGTTAAGTGTTCCGTCTATATCGGAAACAACAAGCCAATTTTCAAATGTCCTTCCCATGGCCTTCTCCTATCTTGTTTTAGTATTAAGCTTTTGTAAAAAATCGGTGAAATAATCAGGTAACGGGGCATTAAACTCCATATACTTATTTGTTCTTGGATGAATAAATCCAATCTCACCTGCGTGCAAACACTGCCCGTTAAGTGAGATAATAGCCTTTTTAGGTCCATATACAGTGTCACCTGCCAGTGGGTGACCCTTATACGCCATATGAACACGAATTTGATGAGTTCTACCTGTTTCAAGCACACAACGAATATGGGTAAAATCGCCATATCTTTTTATCACCTGATAGTGAGTAACTGCATCCTTTGAATTTTTATCGGTAACAGCCATCTTTTTCCTGTCCCTTGGATTACGCCCGATAGGCTGATGGACTGTACCCTCCTCCTCTTTTATGTTGCCGTAGCACACTGCCTGATATGCCCTGTGGAATGAATGTTCTTTAATTTGCTCTGCTAAGTGCAAATGAGAAAAATCATTTTTAGCAACTATTAAAAGTCCTGATGTGTCCTTGTCAATTCTGTGAACAATTCCCGGACGGATAACTCCGTTAATTCCACTTAAGCTATCCTTGCAATGATACAGTAAGGCATTAACAAGAGTGCCGTTGTAATTACCTGCTGCCGGATGAACCACCATTCCCTTTGGCTTATTCACTACTAATAAATCATCATCCTCATAAACGATGTCAAGAGGTATATTCTCTGCCTGTGCTTCAAGAGGTACTGCATCAGGAATATTCACAGCAACAACATCATCTAATCTGCATTTGTAGTTCTTATTTGCAGGCATTGAATTGACAGTAACATTACCGTCTGCTATAAGCCTTGATAACCCACTTCGTGTAAAATCCTGCATATTATCACACAAAAATTTATCAAGGCGAGCGCCCACATTAAGACTGTCAACCGTTAAGCAAATATGGTCACTCATCAATGCCCTCCTCTTCTTCTGCTATCTCGAATAACATCAAATAAAAGGTAGGCGATTAGGCTGATTGTACCCAATGTTACGGCACAATCAGCAATATTAAATACGGCAAAATCAATAAATGTGGGGTTGATAAAGTCTATTACATATCCAAGAAAAACTCTGTCAATAAGATTTCCGGCTGCTCCTGCAACTAACACACCGAGAGTCCAGTACAGCCACAAATTCCTTTGTGCCTTAACATACATATAATACAGGACACCCAGCATTACGGCAACAGTTAAAGCAATAAAAATCCATCTGCCACCCCTGAACATTGAAAAGGCAGCACCGGTATTTTCTGCATATCTAAATTCAACAAAGCCCTTTATAAAATCAACTGCCTTGTCCGGATACAGAGCCGATTTTGCAAAATATTTTGTTATTTGGTCAATCAATACAATAATCACTATCATTATAACAGACCATATATTCTTATTCCTTAATCTCACAAAAACGCCTCCTTGTGTTAATAGACTTCAAGCACACAGCAAAATCACTGTGTGCTTTTATATTTGATAACAACAATAATTAAAGCTCAGCCATAACCTGTGCGCAATGTGCACAAAGTGTCGGGTGACTTGCATCGCTGCCAACAGTGTCGGAGTACTTCCAGCAACGCTCACACTTTTCGCCGTCTGCCTTTGATACTGTTACGGAAAGTCCCTCAACATCACCTGTAAACTCACCATTGCCGTTTGCAATATCAACAGCCGATGTAATAAAGATTTCAGGCAACGCAGACTCAACTGACTTTAAGAAGTCATAAAGCTCACCCTCTGCAAAAAGTGTAATCTTTGCTTCAAGTGGCTTGCCGATAATCTTTTCGCCTCTTGCAAGCTCAAGAGCCTTTTGAACATCTACTCTTACTGCGTGAATTTTATCCCATTTTGCAATAAA
>CAMFYM010000133.1 GCA_946002045.1 uncultured Clostridia bacterium
CATTATTGCCCACAGGTAGCTTTACAGAGTTTTACAGCGCTTATTTTGTTAAAGGCGCAAAATGGCTTGCAAAATTCTTTATTTCAATGGCAATGTGTGCCATCGGTCTTAATACAAATATTGTTAACCTTATTAAAAAGGGTGGCAAGCCTATTACAATGGGATTTTGCTGCTGGGTATGCATTGCAGCAGTGAGCCTTGTAATGCAGCATATTTTAGGCTATTGGTAAAAGCGTTTAAAACTACAAAATCACGGATTGATTACTTATAATCAATCCGTGATTTTTTTATGCGTTTATATAATTTTTTAATCAGTATAAATAACAAGGCGCCGATCAACCCACCTAATGTGTTATATGCCAAATCGGAAAGCTGAAATGTCCCCAGCTTAAAAATCAACTGAGTTATCTCAATTATTAAGGATAGTCCAAAGCTGACAGTTGTTGATAAAAATATAGCTTTTTTGTCACTATACACTGTGCCGAAGAACTGCCTTGTTATCAAAATCAGCAGTGCACAAAGGGGGATAGTTAACAGCACATTGATAATAGGTGAATAATTAACATACATTATAAAGCTTGTATCAAGTATCCACCAATCACCCAACACATCAGATAATGGGTCTTGCACACGTCCTATTCTTGAAAATACGGTAATATCAAATATCATTGTAAAATAAAAGAAAGCAGAAAACAGCAATAATGCTGATTTTGAACAAATATTTTTCTTTTTTATTTTACAAAAAACAAAATAGATTAGCAAAGCCAAAGCACCAACAGCCAAAGGAATTGCCAAATGCTCCTGAATAACAGTCTTGCCATTATCTCTTATAGAGCGAAGAATTCTGCTTGCAACACTATATCCCTTCATATTACACTTCCTTACTCAGCTTTATAAGTCCGTTATTCCTCATAGGAATAAGAATACTGCTGTCGCTGATTGATGCAACATCAAGGCTGGCATTATTTAGCGTTATGTTGGTGATAAGCCTTGGAGAGTCAATATTGCTGATGTCAACTATTGTCAGTTCGCCTGTGGGGCAGTTTGAAACCACCATAATACCGTTGCTTGCAACGGGCTTACCCTTAAGCATAACCCCGTTAATTTTATTAACCTTAAGAGTTTTTAGGTTAGATTCTTCCGTTAACGGATTGAAATATATGTAACCGTTTGAATAGATATATATAATGTTATCGCCGTATGCTGTCAGTCCGTTAACCTCAGATGAAACAGAGTTTGTCAGCTGAACACCTTTAACAAGGGAGCTTGTGCCTTCACTGTAAAGAGTAATTTTTCCCGAATCGGCAGATGCGTTGTATTTGCCACCGATTATGCCGGAGCAGAGATTGCGATAATACATTGTGCCACCGGATGTGTGGGTAGTTAATACAGGATTAGACTTGTTACCTATATCCACAACCACACCCATTCGAGAAAATCCTGCCTGACAAAGAATATATTTTTCGTTTGCGCTTAAGGACAGACTTGTAACTGTAAAATTATATATAGCAGTACTTGTGTCAGTTGCTCCCAGCTTTACAATGCTTTCATTATTTATGCCGTAAACACAAACACCGTCATCACACTCGGCAGTATATAAGTATTTTCCGTCCCTTGAAATTGCCATATCCTTAACGGCACAATTAGTTTTGTACTCATTTAATAGCTCAAGGTTGCTGTTTAACACACGGACACCTGTGCCACAGCCAATATATATCAGATTATTGTATTCCTTTGCAACATATACTGAGCTGTCACAATTATAAATTGAAGAGGTATATCCTTCAATTTCAGGTAAATCAATTTGAACAGGGTCACTGCCTGTAAATGAATATGGTGCCTCCTTTTCTGCCTGGGCACCAAGCAGTGCTTTTTGATAAATTCCTGTTATTGGGTCACCGTAAAACAGCTTGTTTTCCGATGTGGCGATAGAGATTAACGGTGCTTGATTATATGACGCATTATCAAAATTAAATATAAAGCTGCCGGAGGAATATGCCTTATAGTTAGGGGAAGATTTCTCTATTATAATAGGTATATGCTCTTTTCGTATAGGGGCAGTAGGATTTGATATATCATAAATATAAGCACCGCAGTATGTGCTTGCCAGCACTGCATATTTGCCGGAGATTTTAACCTTCCAATAATCATATCCGGTGTATTTGTATCTGCCGTCTATTTTGCAGCTTGACAGCCATTTTGGATTTTTGGCATTGCTGATGTCATATAATTCAATACCGTTACCCATACCAAAGCCTGTGGACGATACGCTTGTTGAAGAGTTCCTGCTGTGGTATCCTGTTGCAACACAAAGTATTGAGTCCTGAACATCAATACCACCGGCGTTACCGTCAAGTAAAATTGTGTTTGCAAGGGTAGGCTTTCTTAAATCTGTAATATCATAAATCTGTATTTTCTTTTGACCCCAAACACCGATATAAAGATAATTGTCATCAACACAGCAATCATACATTTCCTCAAAATTAGATATTTGAGAATAGTATCGTGGGTTATAAATATCGGTGCTGTCAATTATTTCCACACCAAAATACCTGCTGCAAATAAAGGTGTAGCCACCTGATGCTGCAAGACCTGTTGCCATTTCAAGTGCGGCATATTTTGACGCAATAACAGGCTTTGTGGGGTCAGATATATCAATGAAATACGCACCGTTTTCTCTTGATGTAACAACAAGCGCCTTGCCGTTATTGAGTAGCGCAATATCGTGGCAGGTGCCCAGCTTGTTCACTGTGGTAACAGTAGAAGGACTGTCGCCGGTAATGTCATAAACAGTAAGCACGCCCTTGCACACAGAGTAAAGGTAGCTACCGTCAGACACAGATGCTGTTGTTGCTGCGCCAAAGGCACTGTCCTCCTTAACAGGAGAATCAACGGCATCTCTCAAATAAATACCTGTTTTAATAGATGTAACGGGAGTGTTGCCAAAA
>CAMFYM010000134.1 GCA_946002045.1 uncultured Clostridia bacterium
AGATGTGTATAAGAGACAGGTATATAATATTATGAACATATTTTGAGATACTATTGGAGAAACATTATGATTGAATACGAGGAACTCAGATTAAGATTGCTGAATTCTGAAAAAACTGTGGATAATCTTAAGGAAGCGCTGGCTATTGACACATTAAAAAAGGAAATAGATGAGCTGGAGGTTCAAAGCAGTCAGCCGAATTTTTGGGATGATATGGAAAGCAGCCAAAAAATCATGCAGAAAATCGGCACATTAAGGGCAAAGGTTGCATCCTATGAAAATGTAAAAAATGACTATGACGACGCCCTTGTTATGATTGAGCTTGCAGACGAGGAGGAGGACGAAACACTTGTTGAGGACTGCACCAAATCTGTTGAGGCGATAGAAAAAAGGCTTGATGAATTAACTCTTTCAACCCTCTTAAACGGAGAATATGACGGCAAAAACGCACTGCTCACCTTCCATGCAGGTGCAGGTGGCACAGAGGCGCAGGACTGGGCAGAGATGCTTTTTAGGATGTATAACCGTTGGGGCGAAAGGCACGGCTACAAGGTGTCAACCCTGGACTATCTTGACGGTGATGTGGCAGGTGTAAAGAGTGCCACAATTCTTGTTGAGGGAGAAAATGCATACGGTTATCTTAAGGGTGAAATGGGTATTCACCGACTTGTTCGTGTTTCTCCCTTTGACTCATCAGGCAGGCGACATACCTCCTTTGCATCTCTTGAGGTTATGCCCGAAATTGATGATGATGTTGATGTTGAAATCCGTGAGGAGGATATAAAAATGGACGTTTACCGTGCGTCCGGTGCAGGTGGACAAAAGGTTAATAAAACCTCCTCTGCCGTTCGTCTTACTCACATACCCACAGGCATTGTTGTATCCTGCCAAATTGAGCGTAGCCAGCACCAAAACCGTGAGGTTGCAATGAGAATGCTTAAATCCAAATTGATTGAAATTAAGGAAAGAGAAAATTTGGAAAAAATAGAGGATATTAAGGGTGACCAAAAGGAAATTGCCTGGGGTAGCCAAATTCGTTCTTATGTATTTATGCCATACACAATGGCAAAGGATCACAGAACAAATTACGAAATGGGCAACATAAATGCCGTTATGGACGGAGATATTGACGGCTTTATCAATGCTTACCTTAAAATGAAATCAGTTGAAGGAGCTGAAAATAACTAATGCTTGAAATTCTTGATATTACCACAATTACAGGCTTTTTGTTAAGATTACTTATTGCTGTTGGATTAGGCTTTTGCGTAGGTCTTGAAAGGCAATGGACAAAGCACCAGGCAGGAATACTGACTAATGTTATTGTGTGTGTGGGTGCATATGCATACAGTGCATTTTCCTACATATCACAGGGCAGTAATGTTGATGTTACCCGTATTGCAGCACAGGTTGTATGCGGCATAGGCTTTTTAGGTGCAGGTCTTATCTTAAGGGACGGCACTAACATTAGGGGCTTATCTACTGCTGCAACCATTTGGACAACTGCTGCCGTGGGCATACTTTGCACAGTGCCCAATATTCTTTATTCAATTTTAGTGGCTGCTGTTATAGTAATGCTCCACCTTTTGCTCCACCCGTTGTCAGAATATATTGACAAGAAAAACAACTACGATAAGGAAAAGCTTGAAAAAACTGCCTGCATCTACAAGCTGTCTATCAAGTGCACAGAGGAAAGCGAAATAGATATTCGCTCTCATTTAGTTAAAACAATCCGTAACCAAAATAATGTTTTGCTCCATAATCTTGAAAGCATATCAACCGATGACGGAAATGTAAAAATCAGAGCATATATTTCCACTGCAAAGAAAAATGACCAGATTGTTGAGGATTTGCTTATACATATAGGCAAGGACAGTGGAATTATCACTGCCGGCTGGAAATTAGACAACTAATACCACAAATATTTTTTATCCCCCTGACTACAATAAGTTAGGGGGATTTTTTATGAAAAAATTTTTATTGTCTGTTATTTGTGTTGCAATTTTGGCAGGCTGCACAGCACAGGGCAGCAACGATGAAGGCACCTCAAATAACACATCAGGCACCACCACAGGCAATACAACAAATGTTGCCGAAACGACTGTTGAAATTACGGGAGTAGGTGCAAAGGGCTACAACAACAGCAAGGTGATATGGGGACCGGGCAGAGCAGAAAATCATCAGCGACCTGCCGACCCTGTTGCTTTACAGGCAAAGTACGGAGATCTTGATGCAAAATTCATTATGAACGATGACAAATTTATTTGTCTGACCTTTGATGAAGGGTATGAAAACGGCTACACGCCCACTATTTTAGACACACTTAAAAGCAAGGGCGTTAAGGCAATTTTCTTTTTAACCTACGATTTTGCAAGGGATAATCCCGAATTGGTGCAGCGAATGATTGACGAGGGTCACATTATCGGTAATCACACATACAGGCACTACACTCTTGACGAGGTAAGTCAGGAGGAGGCAACGGAGGAAATCGTGTTTTTGGACAACTATATGAAGGATAAATTCAAATACCGAATGACCTTATTCCGTTTTCCAAAGGGTGAATTTAGTGAAAGCAGGCTTGCTCTTGCCGATAGCCTTGGGTACAAAAGCGTATTTTGGTCCTTTGCCTATGCTGATTGGGATGTTAACAATCCTGCCGACAGCAACCAGGCTTTAAAAACAATTACAGATAATTTTCATAACGGAGAAATTATGCTGCTTCACGCAGTCAGCAAAACAAACGCAGAGATTTTAGGCAAGGTAATCGACTCTGCCAAGGAGCAGGGATACCAATTTACCGTGGAGGTATAATGCATTAACAGGGATTGTGAAACAGGATTTTGCAGTCCCTAAAATTTTATATAACAAATTTGTAAATTTTGAAATTTGGTATTGTTATAACCGATAGACTATTATATAATATAAGC
>CAMFYM010000135.1 GCA_946002045.1 uncultured Clostridia bacterium
TGTGTATAAGAGACAGGTTCAAGTATTTATTTTAAGATATTATATATTTATTTTTGACAAAAGCAGATATGCCAAAAAACCACCGACAAGGTCGGTGGTCAATATAGTTAAATTGCAACGAATTTATAGCCTAATTTTTTTGCAGTCGCCTGTGTATCTGCACCTGAAGGAGCATAAATTGTAATTGAGTTACAGCCTTCAAATGCTCTTGCACTGCACTTTGTTGACTTGCTCTTGAAGGTTACCTTGCTTAAATTTTTCGAGCCTTCAAATGCATATGCATAAACATTTGTTACAGATGCAGGGATTACAATGCTCTTTAAGGAATCACAATAAGAAAATGTGCCCTCATTGATTACCTTAATATTTGATGGCAAGGTAACGCTGCTTAGCTTTGTGCAGCTGAAAAATGCATCCTTATCAATTACTGTTACAGATTCCGGTATTCTAAAGGAAGAAATGGCAGTGCGTATAAATGCACCACGACCGATTCTTTTAACTGTTTTTGGCAGCTTGATAGTTGCAAGCTTTGGCGAACTGGTAAACAGACAATTTTCAACTACGGTTATCTTTGTTTTTGAAAGGTCAACAGATTTGAGATTGTCATTACGCTCAAATGCTGCTCCACCGATTTTTGTGATAGTAGATGGTGCAACAAATGTTTCTAAACCTGTCTTTTCAAATGCATAAGACCCTATTGTCGTAACCTTGCTTGGGAGCTTAACGGTTTTAAGATTTCTTGATTCAAAGAAAGCTAATTCGCTAACATTTTTAAGTTGAGTTTTTGACATATCAACAGATACGAGCTTTTCACAACTGGAATAGGCATTACTGCCCATACTTGTTAATGTGCTTGGCAATATTACACTCTTAAGACCTGTTTTTCTAAAGGCATCGCTTCCTATTGTTTTAAGCTTTGAAGGAAGAGCTGCCGATGTTAAGCTTTTGCAAAAATAGAACGCAAAGTCACTAATTTTTGTTACACTTGGCATATTGATTTTTGTAAGGTAATTTGAAAACTCAAATGCACCGTATCCGATTGTTGTTACGGACTTTGGAAGCGTAACCTCTTTTGTTGCTTTACCTGTGGTGTACTTAATGATTGTTGTTTTGCTCTTGTTATAAAGAGAGTCAGCATATGTTGTGAAGTATTTGTTATTCTTATCTACAACAAATTTTACAATACGACAATTAAAAAACGGATCATTTTCAATAACTCTCAAGCCACTGCCAATATTAACAGTTGCAAGATTTACACAACAAGAAAATGCATATTTTGAAAGCTTTGTTACTGTGTTTGGAATTTTAACAGCTTTAACATAATTGTTATCGTTAACAGCGTCGGTATCTATTGCACCGACATTTTTACCGTCAAGCTTTGAGGGGAACGCAATAGTTGTATTCTTACCACTATCAACGCTCTTAATTCTTGCAATATCCTTTTCAATAGTGTAACGGTAAATAATACCATCTATCTTTTTGCTTTTCGTTGCTGCAGCAAATGCCTCTGTGCCGAATCCGGCAAAGCAGGAAGCAAGCATAGCAAGTGCTAAAACAAGTGACACTGTTTTTGAAATAAGCTTTTTCATAATATTATCCCCTTATACTTATTTGTAACTTAATTATACCACTGTATCTGCATACAAGTCAACTATTTCCTGCTTGGGTGATTTGTCTTGCAGTTTGCTCCACCGTGTTATTATTGCAATCAATGGTAGCATCTGCCCATTTTTTGTAAAGTGGCAACCTTTCATTATACATATCAAGAAGGGTAATGCCGTTATTCATTAAAACTCCACGAGTTGAAAGATTACTTATTCTTTCACACATATGGTCATAATCAAGGTGAAGATAAATTATTTTGCCAAGGCTCTTTAAGTGCTCCATTGCCCTCTGAGAATAAATCACAGAGCCTCCGGTAGCAATAACAGTACCCTGAATATCAAGAGAAAGGATAGCATCCTCCTCTGCTTTTTTGAAATAATCGTTGCCCTTTTTGTCAATAATATCCTGCAAAAGTGAGTCCTCAATATTTTGAATTAACAGGTCTGTGTCAAAGAAATTCTTAAGCATCATTTTTGCAGCAACAACGCCACAGGTTGACTTGCCACTGCCCGGCATACCGATTAAAACAACATTAGACCTCATTACTTAACACCAACCCTTTTACATATCTCTGCCATTTTACACTCATCGCAAAGTGGCTTACGGGCAGAGCAAACATCTCTGCCAAACAAAACTATTCTGTGACAAAAATCAGAACCTTCCTCTGACGGAATAATCTTTTTTAAAGCAAATTCTATCTTCTTTGGGTCCTTTTCGTTAACTAAGCCTATTCTGTTTGAAATTCTAATCATATGAGTATCAACAACAATACTCTCCTTGCCGTAAACATCGCCCACAATTAGATTTGCAGTTTTTCTGCCTACACCGGGCAGAGTTATTAAATCCTCAATATTATCCGGCACAACCCCACCGAATTTATCTCTAACCATTTGTGCCATTCCGATAATTGACTCTGCCTTACTTTTGTAAAAGCCACAGCTATGTATAAGTCTTTCAACATCTTTAATATCTGCATTGCAATAATCATCAAGAGTTTTATATTTCTCAAAAAGAGCAGGAGTTACTATATTGACCCTTGCATCTGTGCATTGAGCAGAAAGGCGAACTGCCACAAGCAGCTCAAAGGGATTAGAGGCATTCAGTGAACAAATAGCCTGTGGATATAATTCCTTTAATATTTCTACTGCTTTTAACGCTCTTTCTTTTTTAGTCATTGCTATTCCCCTTTACCTTATCCCAATAAGACTTAAATGCTTGTTCGTTTTTATTCAGTCCGTAATGATAATACTGCTTATCCTTTATGCAATCAGGCAGATACTGCTGGTTTATCCAATGGTTGTCGTAATCGTGTGGGTACA
>CAMFYM010000136.1 GCA_946002045.1 uncultured Clostridia bacterium
TATTGCCGTAAATTGCCAAAAATAACCATTTCGATTTTCAAAATCAATAGATTTATGCCTAATTTTTGGTATCTCTCAAATGTCTCACTGAAGATTTCATCATATTTATATAAGCCAAAAAATATGGCTATTTTGGGCTGTTTTAGGCGATTTTGGGACAAAAAAAGAGCAGAAACAACTTAAATTCAGTGGTTTCTGCTCTAATTGGCAGAGGTATAAGGATTCGAACCTTAAATGACGGAGTCAGAGTCCGGAGTGTTACCGTTACACTATACCTCTATGTATTCAACACGGATATTATATCACATTTTTTTCAATAATCAATACCTAATTTTACTTTTTTTGAAAAATTTGATGTTATTGTAAAATAATTATCCTGTTTTGATGTGATTGTGGTATAATAAAATATCATACAGGGGGGAGGATGTAAAATGCTTAAGCCTACTTTAATTCCAAGGACAAATCCAAAGGCGAATGAAAATCAAATACATATTATTGACAATATAAGGATTACATTTATCACTCCAAGGCTAATTCGTGTTGAAAAGGATAGATTCACTGATTTGGCTTCCTTTACAGTATGGAATCGCTGCTTTGAAGGAGGTAAAATAAATGTTTCAAAAAAAGGCAACGCCATTACGGCTGAAACCGATGATGTTATTTTTACCATAAAGAGAGGTATTCCCTACTGCGTATATTTCAAGGACACGGGTAATACCGAAATATTCAGCAAGCAAAAAAATTTTAAAGGCACAAGGCGCACACTGGATATGACCTTTGGTGCTGTTAAACTTGATGACGGCTTTATTACTGACGGTGGTGCTTATCTGCTAAATGACAAATCAATGCTCATTGATGAAAAGGGTATGTTCACCAAAAGGAACGAAGTCTCAAATGATTACTATGCCTTTGCATACGGCAAGAATTACAGAGAAACAATAAACGCATTTTATAAAATAAGCTCATATTGTCCTCTAATTCCTCGCTATGCTCTTGGTGTATGGTGGAGCAGATACCATGCATACACACAGCAGGAATACCTTAACCTTATGGCAAGGTTCAAGTCTGAAAACATACCTATCACAGTTGCAACAGTTGATATGGATTGGCATTGGGTTAAGGATATTCAAAAAAAATTCGGTGTAAATTATAACGGTTGGACAGGCTATTCCTGGAATACGGAGCTTTTCCCGAATTACAGGGAATTTTTGCAGAAATTAAAAAATGAAAATCTGCACATAACCTTAAATCTGCATCCGGCAGACGGCGTTCATTGCTACGAGGATATGTATAACGATATGGCAAAGGCAATGGGAATTGACCCTAAAAGCAAGCAAAGGATTGAGTTCAAATGTGGTAATGACAAGCTTTGGAATTCCTATTTTGACATTCTGCTAAAGCCCTATGAAAAGGACGGAGTTGATTTTTGGTGGATTGATTGGCAACAGGGCGAAAAAAGCGATGTTGACGGCTTGGACCCACTAAATGCACTTAATCATTATCACTATCTTGATAACGGTGAAGACGGTAGAATACCGATGATTTTATCACGCTATGCCGGCTTTGGCTCACACAGGTACCCACTGGGCTTTTCCGGCGACACTGCAATTAACTGGAAAGTGCTTGATTTTCAGCCTTACTTCACTGCAAACGCAAGCAACGTTGCATACACCTGGTGGAGTCACGATATTGGTGGTCATCACATGGGTTACAGAGATGATGATTTGTATATGAGATGGATTCAGTTTGGTGTGTTCTCCCCTATCTTACGATTGCATTCATCATCAATGGACTTTTTAGGCAAGGAGCCTTGGAAGTACAAAAGTGATATTTGCCACTTTGCAAAGGAGTGGCTAAGACTTCGACACAGGCTAATACCATACATATTCACAATGGACTATCGTACTCATGAAAACGGTATTGCTTTATGTGAGCCAATGTACTATTCATACGCCGACAAAAAAGATGCATACAATGTGCCAAATCAATATATGTTTGGCAGTGAGCTTATGGTTTGTCCTATCACAACACCACAGCACAAAAGCATAAATATGGGCAGTGTTGAGGCTTGGATACCACCCGGCAGATGGACTGATATTTTCACCAATCAAAGCTATGAGGGTGAACAAAAAATCACTATGTTTAGGGATATTGACACTATTCCCGTGCTGGCAAAAGAGGGAGCAATAATCCCACTTTCTGCTGACGAGGGCAACAAGACCGACAATCCTAAATGCTTTGAAATATGGGCTTTTTCAGGCAATAATAGCTTCACTATGATTGAGGACAGCTCAAAGGCAGATTATCAAAATCACAGGGCTGAAACTACCTTTAGTATTGAATATGTCAATAACGAAATTACTTTTACTATTGACAAGGTACAGGGCGACCGAACAGTAATACCAAGCAAAAGAAATTACAGGGTAATCGTTAAGGATATTGTGAAAAACGGTGAGCCACTTGTTTTTGAAATAAATGATGCAGATGTTAACGAAGCTCACATTTTGCACGAAAGCAATGTTAAAAGAGTGGAAAATGAAAATCCAAAGGATGCGCTTATTAGGATAGCATCTCGCTGGCAATACGGCACTCTTAAAAAATACTCACTTCTTCAACCCTTTAACAATACAAATACAAGTAGCGAAATTAAAGCAGCATTGAAAAAATCTCTATTGCCAAGAATTGTTAAAAAAGCAATCATTGAGCATTTGGCATAATCTACTTTGCGTAGGTTGATTTTCACCTTACATTGAAATACAAAAAAGAGTAATCCGAACTTGCCAAAATGTAGTATTAAAGCGACCTGTTCATTATAAAAATGATCAGGTCGCTTTCTTTTATCAGTCCTTTAATTCCTTGACTGAATAGCTTACAGTAC
>CAMFYM010000137.1 GCA_946002045.1 uncultured Clostridia bacterium
TTTCTGCAAGAATCAGTGAAACACAATTCGTTATAACACCATCAGGCCGTGCTTACGACACACTTACTCCTGATGAGGTTGTTGTAGTTAATATTGACGATTGCTCACACGAGGGAGATATTAAGCCTTCATCTGAAAAGGGTATTCACGCTGATTCCTACAAGCATCATCCACTTGTTAATTTTGTTATCCATACTCACCAAAAGGCTGCTACTATCGTTAGTATCACAGGTATGGAGATTAGAAATGTATATAAGGAATTTAAGCCTGTACTTGGTGATGTTGTCCCTGTTGCAGAATATGCAATGTCCACCACAACTCCACTTCGTAAAAAGGTAGAGAAGTGTATTATGATGAACCCTAACTGCCGTGCATTTATGCTTAAGCATCACGGTACACTCTGTATGGGCGACAGCTTTGAGCAGGCATTCGAGATTGCTGAAACACTTGAGAAATGCTGTGAAAAGGTAATTAAGGATAACTATATCCGTCACTCTTGGGCTAAAACCTATTCAGATGAGGATAAGAGAAATTATTTCTTAAAAAAGAATAATGCAGGTCAAATGCCTGAAACTATTTGCGATTTAGGCTCATCAGTGAGAAACGGTAATATTTTCACATTAACATATGACGGTGGCAAGACTGTTGATGTTGATATTGAAACAGGACTTGGCATTAGTGGAATTGCTCCAAAATGTGCAAAAATACATAGAGCTATTTATATGGAAGAGGATTGCACAATGATAAATCATTTAACAAATCCTTATGTTGTTGCTGCTTCCTGCCTTGGGGAAACTATGTATCCAATGATTGATGATTTTGCACAAATTGTTGGTATTGATGTTAAGAACTGCCCTTGGATTGACGGCGACACAGACGAATGTGCTGAAGAAATCGGCGAAGCAATCAGTGGCAGAAATGCTGTTCTTATACAGGCTAACGGTGCTCTTGTAACAGGTAATAGCACAGGTGACCTTCAGGCACTTGAGCTTATTATGGAAAAGGGCTGTGAGGCTATGGTTGATGTTGATATTTTCAATCGTCCTCATTATGTTCCAAAGGCAGAATGCTTTATTATGCGAACAGTTTATCTTGCAAAATATTCAAAGCAAATCAACAAATAATTCAAAAAAAAAATGGCTATGAGATTTTCTCATAGCCATTTTTTTTGTCTAATACTTTAATATTTCTTAAGCTGCTCGTCGCTGAAATCCTCAAGGAATTCGTCATATGTTCCTTTTCTGTCAAGAATCTTGTCACCGGAAATTTCAATAATTCTGTCAGCAACAGTTTGAACAAATTGATGGTCGTGTGATGTAAACAGGATTGTTTCAGGATAACGGATAAGTCCGTTATTAAGAGCAGTAATTGACTCAAGGTCAAGGTGGTTAGTTGGCTCATCAAGAATAAGCACATTTGCACCTGAAAGCATCATTTTACAAAGCATACAGCGAACTCTCTCACCACCGGAAAGAACATTAGCTTTTTTGAGAGCTTCTTCACCGGAGAATAACATTCTGCCAAGCCAACCTCTAATATCAGCCTCAAGGGTGTATGTTGTGTATTGTCTGAGCCAGTCAACAAGTGTAAGGTCAACACCGTCAAAATATTTGCTGTTGTCGCTGGGGAAATAGCTTTGTGATGTTGTTACGCCCCATTTATATGAGCCCTCATCAGGCTCCATTTCGCCCATAATGATTTTAAAAAGAGTTGTTTTAGCAACAACATCAGAGCCAACAAAGGCAACCTTTTCTCTTGGATGAATAACGAAGGATACATCATCAAGCACCTTCCTGTCACCGATTGTTTTTGAAATATGGTCAACTCTTAATAAATCGTTGCCACACTCTCTGTCAGGCTTAAAATCAACATACGGAAAGCGTCTGCTTGATACAGGCATTTCAATCATTTCAAGGGCATCAAGCTGTTTTTTACGGCTTGTTGCCTGCTTTGATTTAGCAGCATTAGCAGAGAATCGCTGAATAAATTCTTGAAGCTCCTTAATCTTTTGCTCGTTCTTTTTGTTTTGGTCTCTTGCCTGTCTTTGACGCATTTGTGTATATTCATACCAAAAGTCGTAGTTACCTGTGTAAAGCTGAATTTTACCAAAATCAACATCACAAATGTGAGTACAAACCTTGTTAAGAAAATGTCTGTCGTGAGAAACAACTATTACAGTATTCTCAAAATCAAGCAGGAAGTTTTCAAGCCAACGAATAGCTGAAAGGTCAAGGTGGTTTGTAGGCTCGTCAAGTAAAAGAATATCCGGATTACCGAATAGAGCCTGTGCCAACAATACTTTAACCTTCATATCAGAGGGGAGCTCAGCCATTTGCATATAGTGATATTCGTCGGGAACACCTAATTTGTTGAGCATAAATGCAGCGTCGCTTTCAGCATTCCAGCCGTCCATATCGGCAAATTCTGCCTCAAGCTCGCCTGCCTTAATGCCGTCCTCCTCTGTGAAGTCCTCCTTCATATAAAGGGCATCCTTTTCCTCCATAACCTGAATAAGTCTGGGATTACCCATAAGGACTGTTCTTATTACCTCATATTCGTCAAAAGCAAAGTGGTCCTGCTTTAATACAGAAAGTCTTTCACCGGGAGTAATAAATACCTCTCCCTTTTGAGGGTCAAGCTCGCCTGACAATACCTTCAAAAATGTAGATTTACCTGCACCGTTAGCACCGATTATACCATAACAGTTACCGGCAGAAAATGTGACATTAACTCTTTCAAAAAGAACTCTGCCACCAAATTGTACTGTAACATTGTTTGCTTGAATCATTGCATATAAGCCTCCAATATAAATTTCGCATATATGATACTACATTAACGGCTGTCTCTTATACACATCTCCGAGCCCACGAGAC
>CAMFYM010000138.1 GCA_946002045.1 uncultured Clostridia bacterium
CAGCTCCCCTTTATTACATTAAAAGGGGAGCCGAATAGGTAGGAATTGAATTACAGCACCCACTCGCAAGAAAACGAAATTCAGTTCCATTTCTCGAAGTCTGCCAGCGTGTAGAAATCTGTAATTTGACTTTTCTACACGCTGAAAGCAGAAGTTAACTTCTGCTTTACTGTTTTAAATATTCTTTTATGTATTCGCAATAAATTTTCAGTATATCAATATCTGTTTTGTCATAAATCATACGAGCACCAACGGTGTCCTCAATTTCGTTAAAAATCGGCTGTCCCTGATGATAAATGAAATCTATACCGATGTAGTCGCTTTTAACAAGGCTGATTACCTTTTCGGCTAATTGCCTTTCGTCATCGGTTAATTTGTGCACCGTGGCAGTACCACCCAAGCAGTAGTTAGAGCGAAAGTCAGTGTGGCTTTCCCTCATAATTGACGCAACAATTTTTCCACCAACTACCCAAATTCTCAAGTCTTTGCCAAGAGTGTCGCAGGGCTTTTGGTAAACATAATTTTCTTCAAAGGGCTCAGCAGCCGTAATCATAGTAACACCGTTGCCGCCGTGACCGTCAACTATCTTTTTTACGGCGGGCACGCCTGTGTAGTTAACAGGCATAACAGGTATGCCGTTTTCTTCCATAAATTCATAGCACGCCTGCTTGTTGTTAGCCAGCCGAGAAAGGCGTGAGGGATTGAACACCCGTATTCCCTTATTCTCAAAGCGCTGTGCAATTTTGTAGTCGTTTGTTCTGTTTATTACAAAATCTGCGTCACCGTCATAGCATTCATCTACAAGGCGAATATCCAAGTACTCCTTAAATTTTTCTACGGCAAAGGAGTTGCGTTTTGCCTGCTCTCGTGAATAAATCAGTATTCCACTCATTTTATTTTCGACCTGATTTCCTCAAAAATAACAGGGGCAATATCAACACCTGTGCAGTTCATAATATTGATAATATGGGCGTTTGAGTTAACCTCGCACACCTGTCCGTTTTCTAAAATATCAACTCCGGCAAAGGTCAGCCCTAATTTTTCGCAGGCAGTAACGGCTGTGCTTATTTCAGTGGAGGTAGGCGTGTATTTTGTCATCGTACCACCGTTTGTAACATTGGAGCGAAAATCGTTTGTGTTCTCTCTTTTAACAGCGCTGACGCACCTGCCTCCTACAACCTCTATCCTAATATCCCTGCCACTGCTTTCCTTAACATATTCCTGAAGAATAAAGGGCTTGCTTGTAATATGAGAAATTATCTCCTCTGCCGTATGGCAAAGGAAAACCTGACTGCCAAAGGAGCCGAAGCACTCCTTGAACACTAACGGCAAGCCTAAAATCTCAATAGCACAATCAACAAAGTCCCTCATATCTGCCTCAAAATAGCATTTTGGAGCAATAAGAGTTTTAGGCTGTGGCACAGCTCCTAAAAGCTCCACATATGTTTTTGCCTTATCATCGCAAAGCTCAATGGCTCTTGCACTGTTAAACACAGGCACACCTGCCTTTTCAATACTGCGAGCAATGTTAGTGTCCTTGTCCCAAAAAAGCACAAAATCAGCCTGTGGAATATTCAAAGCAAGCTCAAGATTAGTTTTAATATTTAGGTCAATATTCATTTTTTTTGCACAATTTGTCAGGTGATTGTGCAGTTCATTAAATTTGTCACCCTTTAAAAAGTGGTTAATCGCTAAAATTCCTGTCATTTTTCTGCTCCTATAAAATATATTGTACCATTGTGCCTTGCATTTTTCAATGTAATAGTATAAAATATCAATATTAAATTGATTGTTGAAAGGATAAGATTATGACAGAGTATAAGCTTAAATACGGTTGTAACCCAAATCAAAATCCTGCAAGAATTCATATGGATGGCAGGGAGCTTCCGTTTGAAATACTAAACGGAGCAGCAGGATATATCAATCTTTTAGATGCCTTTAACTCATGGCAGCTTGTTAAGGAGCTTAAGGAGGCAACAGGCTTGCCGTCAGCAGCATCCTTTAAGCACGTTTCACCGGCAGGTGCAGCAGTTGCCCAGCCATTGAGCGAAACAGACAGGAGGGTGTGTATGGTGCTTGACGGACTTGAGCTTTCACCTATTGCACAGGCATATGCTCGTGCAAGAGGCTGTGACAGAGTTTCCTCCTTTGGTGACTTTGCTGCTCTCAGCGATGAGTGCGACGCTTCTGTTGCACAATTCCTTGTTAAAGAGGTCAGCGACGGCATTATTGCACCGTCATATACAGATGAGGCACTTGAAATTCTTAAATCAAAAAGACGAGGCAATTATCTTATCATCAAGGTTGACGCTGATTATGTTCCGGAGGAAATGGAAACAAAGCAGGTGTTTGGCGTTAAGTTTGAACAAAAGCGTAACGATGCTAAAATCACTATGGACCTTTTTGACGATATGCCTACAAAGGTTAAGGATATTCCTGAAATTGCAAAAATCGACCTGCTTATTTCTATGATAACACTTAAATATACGCAATCAAATTCTGTTTGCTACGCTATGGGTGGACAAACAATCGGTGTTGGCGCAGGTCAGCAAAGCCGTATTCACTGCACCCGTCTTGCAGGCAACAAGGCAGATAATCTTTGGCTTCGTTATAACGAAAAGGTGCTTAATCTTCCTTTCATTGACGGTATTCGTAAGTGCGAGGCAGATAACGCCATCGACCTTTATATCTCCGATGAGTACGAGGATTTGCTTAAGGACGGCGTATGGCAGAGATATTTTACAGAGTGTCCTGCTCCTTTCACTAAGGAGGAGAAGGCAGAGTGGCACAGCAAAATGACTAATGTTGCCCTTGGCTCTGACGCATTCTTCCCATTTGAAGATAATATTGAGCGTGCAGTTCGTTCAGG
>CAMFYM010000139.1 GCA_946002045.1 uncultured Clostridia bacterium
CAAAAACGCAGGAATACTTTATGTATTCCGAGTATTTTTAACATAGAGTAAGGGCGAATCAGCCAATTTGAACCACGGTTCGGATTGCTATTTATTGCCTAGGTGGTGAAAAAATGAAATTTTTAAGAAAAGGCATATTGTTTTTGTCAAGGAAGGGTATGCTTAAGCTCCTGCCAGACAGAATTTATTTAAAGCTGATATATTGGTGTAAGTTTGCTAAAAGGCTGAACCTGAAAAATCCACAAAGCTTTAACGAAAAAATACAGTGGATTAAGCTTTATGACAGAAAAATCGAATACACCGTTATGGCAGACAAATACTCCGTGCGTGAATATGTAAAGGAGCGTATCGGTGAAGAATACCTAATACCTCTTATTGGTGTTTGGAATGATCCAAGCGAAATAGATTTTGGCAGTCTGCCTGATAAGTTTGTATTAAAATGCACCCACAATTCCGGAGTCGGTATGTGTATTTGCAAGGATAAGTCCACCCTTGATATTGAAAAGGTCAAGGCAGACTTGTCAGTCGGCTTAAAGCAAAATTATTATTTGCAGGGCAGAGAGTGGTGCTATAAAAATATTCCCCACAGAATAATTTGTGAGGAATTTCTTGAGGACGAAAAGCATTTTGTTCCTGAGGACTACAAGGTTTACTGCTTTAACGGAAAGCCAAAATACATAGTTGTATTTCACAACAGGTTTGACGACAGCAAGGAATTAAGTGAATCTGTATATGACACAAGCTGGAATAAGCAGGAAATATCCCTTGATGACCATTTTCAAATCAGTGATATTGTTGAGAACAAGCCTGAGTGCCTTGATAAAATGCTTGAATTTGCAGAGGTATTAAGTGGCGACACTTATCAATCCCGTGTTGATTTTTATATTGTTAACGGTAATTTGAAATTCGGCGAAATTACGCTTTATACTGCCTGTGGCTTTCAGCCGATGATACCGAATAATCTTGATGACGAATTGGGCAGGCTTATTGATTTACCGAATAAAAAGTAGCTTAGGAGTATTCTATGGAATTTACTATTCCCACCAATAAATATAAGGCTGTAAGGCCTAACATTGCGTTTTTTATTTACTTTTCCGTAATGTTTTTGCTATACACACAAACCTTGATACAGCTATTGATACAGCTTTTTATTATTGGATATGTAATTATTAAAAAAATAAAGGATTACCGAATTGTTATAAAAAATGATTCGTTAAAAAATATTATTCTGTTTGTGGCTTGGTTTGGTGGACTTGCCCTGCTATTGATTATGTCAATAAAGCTTTGGTCCTTCCACTACTCCCCTTCGTCACGAACTGCGTTGAGTGTATTCAGGTGCTTTGCCATTGGTCTTTCAATATTCCTTTATTGCGACAGCACGGAAAAAGCACTTTCTGTTTTACAATCCTTTACCCTTGCAGCAGCTGTGCTCAGTATTGGCTGTCTTATTACAACACCACTTAATGAATACTTCACAACAAGTAAAACAAGTGGATTTGGCTATTACATAGGACAGGGCAGAAATAATGTTGGTGCCGTTACTGCCACCACAACTATTACAAGCTGGTATCTGTATAGGCACACAAGGTTTAAGTACGGCAACTATCTATCCATATTGTTCGGTGTGGTAACAATCCTTACCGGCTCTCGTGGTGCGTTAATTCAGCTAATGATTGCCGTTGTTCTTATTGCAACAATGGACGCAAATATTTTTAAGATGATAACAAAAATTCTTATTTTGGTTATGCTTGGTGCAATAGTTGTTATTATTTTTAAAAATGTACCTATTCTTTATGAAAATATTTGGATTAGATTAGATGCAATGTTCACAACAATCGCCAGTGACGATGTTGAGGACTTAAGCACACTTGGTAGGCAGTATTATAAGGAAATCGCCTTTCTTATGTTCAAAAAACGACCGATTTTGGGTTGGGGTATTGACGGCTTTTCTAACTATCTGCGTACATATCCTATCTACAAGGGCAGCTATATCGAGGCAGTTTACAGTCACTGTAACTATGCAGAGCTGGCATCAAGTCTTGGTATAGTGGGACTGCTTGTTTGGTATGTGCCTACTGCCGTTGTTTTGGTTAAGTGCTTAAAGTACAGAAAGGGACACCCATTGCTTGATATGGCTTGGCAGTGCTTAATTCCCGTTATTATTCTTGACTACGCACGAATCCCTTGGTCAAGTCATCCGGGCTCATATATTTATTTTGTTCTTTTCATCACCATACTCACATTAACTAACGAGTGTATTGCAGGTAATAAAAGGCTTAAGGCTGAGGGTCAAAGCAGTGCAGTAACAGACAAAGAGGGCGAGAGCGAATGAATGTTTGCATAGTAACAGTTTATAACAGCGAAAATTGTGGCAGCTTTTTGCAGGCATTTGCCCTGTCTGAGCAAATAAAGGCACTCGGTCACAATGTATATTTTCTTAAGCGTGATGCATCAAAAACATCACACGCTTTGCTGCCCCACATTATTGACGGTGTAAAAAAAGCAATAAAACTGGACTTTTTTGGTGCAGGTCAAATTATTAAAAGGTATTTTGCTTTCAAGAAAGCACAATCCGTCTTTTCTGTTATAGACGAGGGCTCTGCCCAATTCAATGATATTGACTGCTTTATTATCGGCAGCGACACTGTTTGGAATTTAAAAAATCCATATTTTTTGAATAATACTGACACATATTTTGGAATTAACCTTAAGGGTAAAAAAGTTGTTACCTATGCTGTTTCTGCTGCCAATACCGAAATGGATTTGTTTTTGAATAACGAAAAAATCATTAGTGCAATAGACAGCTTTTCTGCAATTTCAGTTCGTGACACATACACAGCAGAGGTGGTTAAGACTGC
>CAMFYM010000140.1 GCA_946002045.1 uncultured Clostridia bacterium
TTTTTATTGACTTTTTATAATTTTTATGTAATTATTAAGATATAAATGTAAGGGGGTAGATTTATATGTTACCAAGCTTTATAGGTAAATTTTTTGTATTGTATTTTGTTTGCATTATTGTAGGCTTAATTTTTAATGCTCTTGTTGCAGTAGCAATAAATGTTGATGCCAAGGCAAGAGATTTAAAAAGTGCAACTCTTTATTCTGTTTTGGCATTTTTCTTTCCGTTGATTGTTGGTATTGTTTACGGTGTTACAAGGAATAATGCTCAAAAAAATGATCATCCAAAGCTTTGTCAAAGCTGTAATATTACAGTTGATGCCAATGCTTATGCTTGTCCAAAATGTGGTAATACAAATCTTGCAGTATGGGCAAATCCTAATGCAGATTCTCAAATGAAGAAGAGTGTTAAGATTTTTATAGTCGCAGTAGTTATTTATGTTATCGGTTCTATTGCAGCATCAGGTATAGCTATCAGCTCTTTTATGGATATTGCCAATGACCCTGACAGCTTTGATAGTGAGATTGATGAATTTATCAATAGAATTGATGATGCAGATGACTATTATGATTTAGACGACGACTCAGATTATTATGATAAAAACGGTAATTCATATGATGATTTAGAGGATGTTTTGTACTACGATAATAACGGTAATACATACAAGCATTATTACTATATCGGGGAAAGCTCAAAAGAGTGTTTTGTAAATACAAAAACTCAAGAGCAGCTTCCTGCTTCAAATTGCTTTGTTGATGAACAGGGATTTTTTGTGTTTATCAGTGATACATCTGCTCTAAAGCAAAGTGAGGATGATTATGTGGTTTATCAAGATAAAAACGGTAAGACATACTATTTAGCCTCATATGCTATATGGAATGCAGAGGGAAAACTGATTGTTTGATTTAACTGCCTCATTACGAGGCAGTATTTTCTTAGTATTTTCTTAGTATTTTCTAAAGGTGAATTTATGGCAGATTTTCAAAAGCAGACAGTCCAGTGGTTTCCGGGCCATATGGCTAAAACAAGGAGGATTATTCAAAGCAGTCTAAGCCTTGTGGACGGTGTAGTAGAGCTTGTGGATGCTCGTATTCCTTACAGCTCCTCTAACCCAGAATTAGAACAAATAATTAAGAATAAACCGAGAATTGTTTTGCTTAACAAATGTGATGTAGCTGACCCTAATGCTACAAGGCTTTGGATTGATTATTATAAATCAAAGGGTATATATGCTCTGCCTGTTGATTGCAGGACAGGCAAGGGCCTTAATGCTTTTATCCCAACAGTAAAGCAGGCTCTTGCAGATGTTGTTGAAAAAAACAATAACAAGGGTATGTCAGGTAAGGCATTAAGGCTTATGGTCGTTGGTATTCCAAATACCGGTAAATCCTCCTTTATTAACCGTATGGCAGGTAATTCTAAGGCGAAGGTGGCAGATAAAGCAGGCGTTACAAGGCAACAGCAATGGTTTCCTGTGGGCAACGGTATAGAATTGCTTGATACGCCGGGTGTTCTTTGGCCGAAATTTGAGGATTCCTTTGTTGGCGATAAGCTTGCCTTTACCGGTGCTGTAAAGGACGAGGTAACTGATATTGAAACTTTATCCTGCCGTTTACTTGAGGTGTTGGCTAAAACAAGGCCACAGGCTATTTTGGAGCGCTATAAGCTTGATGATATTGATGGCTTGCAGGGTTGGGAAATTCTTGAGCTTATCGGTAAAAAAAGAGGCTTTTTAATTAAAGGTGGAGAAATAGATTGTGAACGCACTGCTGTTATGCTGTGTGACGAATTTAGAGGAGGAAGGCTCGGTAAAATTACACTTGAGCTACCGTAATTATGGATTGGCTTGAATACGAGAACAAGGCATATAGTAAGGGCTTTGATATAGTTTGTGGCGTTGATGAGGCAGGCAGGGGACCTCTTGCAGGCCCTGTTTATGCTGCAGCTGTAATTCTGCCACCGGGTCATATTATTGAGGGTGTTAATGATTCTAAAAAGCTTTCAGAGAAAAAGCGTGATTTGCTTTTTGACAGGATTGTTGATGAGTGCCTGTGCTACAATATCGGCATTGCAACCGAAAAGGAAATTGATGAAATAAATATTCTTCAAGCCACATTTCTTGCTATGCGCAGAGCAGTTGACGGCTTGGATTTGAAGCCTGATATTGCTCTTATTGACGGCAACAAAAAGCCCGGGCTTGATATTGTGGAATGGGATATTATTAAGGGTGATAGCAAAAGTGCAAATATAGCTGCTGCTTCGATTTTAGCAAAGGTCAGCCGTGACAGATATATGCTTGAAATGGCAGAGAAGTATCCTCAATATCAGTTTGAAAAACATAAGGGCTATGGCACAAAGCTCCATTATGAAATGATTGAAAAATACGGTATTTCTCCAATTCACAGAAAAACTTTTTTAAAGAAGATACTGAACAATGAATAATAAGGGTAAGCTATGGGAAATCAAGGCGTGTGACTATTTGCGTAAAAAGAGATATACTTTGCTTGAGGCAAATTACACTACTCGCTTTGGTGAAGTGGATTTAATTGTTAAAAATAAAAAATACATTTGCTTTGTAGAGGTTAAGCAAAGGGATATTAGATCAATAGCCCAGCCTAAAGAGTTTGTTGATTTTCGTAAGCAGCAAAGAATTATAGCAACGGCACAGCTTTATCTTGCTAAAAATGAAACGAATTTACAGCCAAGATTTGATGTAATTGAGGTTTATACGGAGAATAACCAAATAAAATCCATAAAACATCTTGAAAATGCTTTTTAGTTAGTATATTATATATGTAAT
>CAMFYM010000141.1 GCA_946002045.1 uncultured Clostridia bacterium
TAAGTATTATATACATAATGATTACTATACTTAGTTATTGTTCGGAGAAAGGGCTATGAATTTTTTAACTGAAAAAGAAAGGGACTATGCTAAGGCTTGTCTAATCTTTGCAAAGCAAATCGGTCTTATTGACGATGACAGCCTTGATGCAGTTAGTTCAAGATGCGAAAAAGCAAATCAGGAAAAGAAGGATAAGCTTCAAAAGGGTGAAACAGTTTTCGGCTTAACGGAATACTCTTTGCCTGCTTATCTTGAATATGAGCTAACAAGATTTAAGCTTGCTTTTGCATCTATGAAAAAAGAGATCAAGGATAATTACGATTACCGTGAAATCTCCTTTGACGAAAAGGTTGCATATTACAACAATAACAGCGACCTGTTTACAAGATACAACGGTGACAGCTTCACCTTTGGTGAGATTGAGGATGTAATAGAAAAGAGGATCAGAGAGGAGGAGTATGATGATGAAATCAAAAGCATACTATGTCAGCTCACTGACAGGTAATGACAGCAATGACGGATTATCAGAGTCCACCCCTTTTGCCACCCTAAGCAAAATTAACGAAATTGAGATTAAAGCAGGTGACAAAATCCTGCTTGAAAGGGACTCGGTTTTTGAGGGACAGTTCCTGCATCTTGAAAATTGTGGTGATATTAACGCAGAGGAAATACTCATAGCCTCCTACGGCAATGGCGAAAATAAGCCCTGCATTGCAGCAAAGGGTAACGGCGTATGGCGTCAGGACTACGGTATGGAGCTTGATTCATCTGCTCATGTATTTAAAGGTGATGTGTCGTCAGCAATCCTGCTTTTTGATGTGGAAAATATTACTGTTAAGGATATTGAAATATCAAACGCAGAGGAATACACCAATGCAGAGGATTATTCGGCACCACACAAAATGGACAGAACAGGCGTTGCCGTTGTGGTAAAAAACAGAGGTACTGTTCACAATATTAACCTTATTGACCTTTATGTTCACGATGTTAACGGTAATGTTTACAACAAGCATATGAATAACGGTGGAATTTATATGACAGCCTTTAAGCCTGATGATGAGGCAAAAACAGGACCGTCAAGATATGACGGTGTTACTGTTAAGGGCTGCCTCGTTAAAAATGTCAGCAGATGGGGTATCGCCGTTGGATATTCATACGCACACGCCCAGTTCACCGGAGCAGAGCTTCAGGAGGATGTTTTCAAAAAATACGGTAATGAAAACATTTACCTTGCCGAAAACTATGTTAAGCAATCAGGTGGTGACGCAATTACACCTATGTACGCATTAAGACCTATTGTTGAGCATAACATTGCTGATTCCTGTGCCTGTGAAATGAACGACAGAATTTATCGTTATCCTGAAAACCGTATGGGCAAGGTTGCAGCAGCAGTTTGGCCTTGGAAATGCAAGGACGCATTATTCAGATTTAACGAGGTTGCAGACACAAGGCTTAATCAAGACGGTATGGCATATGACGCCGATTCAGGCGACGGCACTGTTTACGAATACAATTACAGCACTCAAAACGAGGGTGGATGCATTATGTTCTGTCTTGAGGAGGCAATACATAATACATTTAGTCATAATGTCAGCTATGATGACTTGGGTGGTGTATTTAGTCCAACCGGTAATCCCGATGCGATGTGCGAGGACAACGAAATTCATATTCGCAAAACCGTTCCCCTTATCCGTGAAAGTATGTGTGACGGCAACATCACACTTAAAAATAACAAAATAAATTTTATTGACAATATAAGCAAGGAGTAAATATATGAGCAATAACAAAGGCAGAGTTACTATCCCTACCGATATGGATGTGGTAAAGGAAACACTTGACATTATGGACGAATGGGGTGCAGATGCAATCCGTGATTGTGACGGCACTGAATTCCCACAGGAGCTTAAGGACACAGGTGCAAAAATCTATGCCACATACTACACCACAAGAAAGGATAATGAGTGGGCAAAGGCTAATCTTGACGAGGTTCAGCAAATGTATATTATGACTACATTTCACACTGCCGTTGAGGACACCCTTGAAATTCATCTTATGGACCACCTTTATCCCGATATGCTTAAGGTTAATGACCACGATGATATTACAAGATGGTGGGAGGTAATTGACCGTACAACAGGCGATGTTGTTCCCACAACACAGTGGTCATATAACAGCGAAACAGGTAATGTTATTATTGCCCCTGCAAAAAAATTCCACGAATATACAGTTAGCTTTCTTGCTTACATTATGTGGGATCCGGTACATATGTATAACGCTGTTGTTAACGAGTGGGATGTGGAGCCACAGATTACATTTGATGTTCGTCAACCCAAAACAAAGGCACATTCGCTTGAGCGTCTTCGCCGTTTTCTTGACTCACACGATTATGTGGATGTAGTTAGATTTACTACCTTCTTCCACCAATTCACTCTTGTATTTGACGAATTGGCAAGAGAAAAATTTGTTGACTGGTTTGGCTATTCTGCATCAGTAAGCCCATACATTTTGGAGCAATTTGAGCAGGAGGTTGGATATAAGTTCCGTCCTGAATTTATTATTGACCAGGGCTATATGAACAATGCTTACAGAATTCCGTCAAAGGAATTTAAGGATTTTCAGGCATTCCAGCGCAGAGAGGTTACTGCTCTTGCTAAGGAAATGGTTGACATTGTTCACGAATACGGTAAGGAAGCAATGATGTTTATGGGCGACCATTGGATTGGTATGGAGCCCTTTATGGACGAATTTGCTAACACAG
>CAMFYM010000142.1 GCA_946002045.1 uncultured Clostridia bacterium
TATTCACTGTATAAAAACAGGCTTTATCGCTATGCCTTTTACAAATTAGGCAATGCCGATGATGCACAGGACGCTGTGTCTGATTGCATTGTTTCTGCCTTTGAGCAAATCGGCAATCTGCGAAAGCCACAGGCATTCCCGTCCTGGATATTCAGCATACTTCACAATGCTTGCACAAGATATATTAAGTCACAAATCCGTCAGAGAGAAAGCATTAGCACCAACGACGAAAGCAGTTGCGTAAACCTGTTTGTTGTTGATGATAATAACACCACTGACCTGCAAAAAGCACTGTCATTACTAAAGGAGCAGGAACGGGATATTGTTCTTTTATCTGTTGTGGCAGGCTTTAACAGCAAGGAGATTGCCAAAATCACAGGCTTAACATCAGGCAGTGTTAGGTCAAAGCTTTCACGCAGCCTGTCAAAAATGCGAGAATATTTGGAGTGATTAAAATGAAAAACAAAAACGATTACGAATATATAAAAAACAAATTTGATAACGATAACATTGTTGCGCCCTCATCGTTAGACGAAAATGTAATTGCCGAAAAATTACACGGCAGGGAGCAAAAAAGAATTAAGCTTTATCAAACAAAGGGATTTAAGAGTGCAATCAGTGCCGTGGCGTGCCTTGCAATAGTTATTACTGCCCTGGCAGTTGCAAATCCCTTTTCAAAAAATCAAAACGAGCCTATCCCGAATACAACCAACACCACT
This sequence comes from uncultured Clostridia bacterium, assembly GCA_946002045.1. Lineage (GTDB taxonomy): Bacteria > Bacillota > Clostridia > Oscillospirales > Acutalibacteraceae > Eubacterium_R. Next base: position 720 of record CAMFYM010000142.1, read on the forward strand.
ACCACACAAAGCTCAGTGCTTGAAACCTTTAAAAGCATTGATGAGCTGAAGGAGTATGTTTCATCTTATAGTTATCAGTCCGGTGAAATACCAAAATCCGATTCTAATATTGGTCTTTTGACTCAGGAGAGCGACTCTCAAAGTGGTGGTAATGTGGACCAACAAAGCTTTGGTAAAACCTATCAGCAGTACCAAAATGTTAACGAAGGCGATTTGATAAAAAACAACGGCAAATATATTTTCCACTACTCACAGGAAAACGGAATAATTAGAATTTTTGACAAAAAAGGCAGCCTTGTTTCACTGATAAAGGACTTTGCTTTGCACGATATTGTTATTGGGGACGATAATCAAACTACAACCAAAAGCGTTTATGGCGCAGAGGATTTTATGCTTAGTGAATTTTATCTGTACGAAGACAAATTGATTGCTAATTCTGTCAAATATAACACTTACGGTATGGTGGAAGGGTCAACAAAAACAACAATTTATGATATTTCCGATATAAAAAAGCCTACTGCTGTTAAGTCCTTTACTCAAAGTGGTACTCTCGTTTCTTCAAGAATGATTGACGATACCCTCTATATTATCTCCAACCAAATGCTAATAGAATCCAACTGCAAGTCGGATAACTATTACCTGCCCTACACCTGCGAGGATAACGGCGAAAAAGAGTATCTCTCACTTAAAAGCATTGCCTATTGCCCAAACAACAAAGACCAACCCAATTATCTTGTGGCAGGTGCAATCAATGTGGGCACCTGTGAGAAAGCTGCAAAAACAAAGGCAATCCTTGGTGGTGGCACAAACATCTATTGCAACGAAAATAATTTGTATATTGCAGTAGAAAGCTTCATTTTTAAATATTCCGGCTCCGGTGCCGGCGAATTAACAATAATCAAGGCAAGTCTATCACCAAACAGCATTGATTTTGTGGCAACAGGACAGGTTGAAGGCTATGTTGACAACCAATTCCAAATGGACGAAAAGGACGGTAACTTGCGAATTGCCACTACTGTTTTACAGGACAACGGCAGTCAGTCAAATAACATTTATGTGCTAAACAAGGATTTAAAGGTAATGGGAAGCCTTAAAAATATCGCAAAGGGCGAAAGCATTAAGGCAGTTAGATTTATTGGCGACACGGCGTATATGATTACCTATCATCGAATCGACCCACTGTTTGTTGTTGACCTGACAGACCCCACTAATCCAACACTTAAGGGCGAGGTTAAAATATCAGGATTTTCCAGCCTGCTGGTGCCGATTGAAAGCAACAAGCTGTTAGGAATCGGCTATGAAACAAAAATCATTGACGGCAACGAAACAGTATTAGCCTTAAAGCTTGTGTTGTTTGATGTATCTAATCCACAAAAGCCAACAATTCTCGACACAAGAGTTTTTAAGCACTATAACTCGGTAACACAATACGACCACCACGGACTTGTTGTTAATCAGGATAAGGGCTACTATGCAATCCCCTATGACATTTATAATTATGAAACTGAGGACCCAAGAATAGGCTCTCTTGTTTTTGAAATTAAAGACGATAAAATCGTTGTAACAAACAACATCCAAACAAAGGGAGCTATGTTTGCATATGACACCCGATGCACATATATCGACAACACAATGTACCTGCTTGACTGCTTTGGCAATATTTACACCTTTGCAATCAAATAAAATCGGAGCTCCGAATTACTCGGAGCTCCTTTATTCTTTTACAGTCCCTTATTTCATGCTTTCCTCGTAAGCCTTAATCATCTTTTTAACCATCTGACCGCCTACTGAACCAGCCTGCTTAGAAGTAAGGTCACCGTTGTAACCCTGCTTAAGGTTAACACCAACCTCTGAAGCAGCCTCCATCTTAAATCTGTTAAGAGCGTCCTTTGCTTCAGGTACAACATTCTTGTTTGCCATTTTGATACACCTCTTTTGCTATTTATTGCAAAGGCAAAACATTATCATTTTTCAAAATAACAGCATTTCACCCTTGCAACAATAGTTTGTGA
>CAMFYM010000143.1 GCA_946002045.1 uncultured Clostridia bacterium
CTCTTATATTATTGACTTCCTGTATTTAATATGATAAATTAAAATTAGGGAGAGTGGTAAAAATGAAAAGGTTATTAAGCATAATTTTAGCAACAGTAATTTTTGTTACATCTGCCTTTGGTGCAGGCGTTACTGCCAATGCTGCTGTCGTTTATGACACCCAACAAATCAAGGATACCGTCAATTACAGGCAGCTTACAATATATGGCAAAAATCATTATAAATATGCCTTTCAATGCTTTGACGCTATCAATCGATTTAGATATTATGACGAAATAAATCGTTTGGAAATGGATAAGGATATGGTAGAGGCTGCAATGCTTCGTGCCCATGAATTAGTGGCATATTTCGATTCAGTAACAAGACCTAACGGTAAGGAATTTACTACATTGCTGGACTCAAAAAGCAATGAGCTTTATTACGATGTAATTTGTGTTTCACAGGAACCAAATGTGGCATTAGATGTTGCAGATTACATTTTTAGTGATACCTCTATTTCACCTTATGTGTTTTCAGAGGATATAGCAAGTGCCGGAGTTGGAGCCTTTGAGTCAGAGGAGCTTGGATTTACAATATGGGTGATTTTGCTTTCACCCGATAAGGCAAAGCAGAATGTAACAGCTGTCGATTATCCTACTTCCGTAAATAAGGCTGAAAAAATTGCTCTTCACAAAAAGTATTGGAGTCAGTGGGATGAGTACCACCAGCATAAGTATGTAACATATTCAACTACTCCGGCAGATGCGATAAAAAAGACAAACGGTAGGGTATATAGAAAATGTAAAACCTGTGGCACTAAAACAAGCTCGGTTATTTATTACCCCGGTTCAATCACACTGTCATATACATCAATATATTATTCCGGTAGCTTAAGAGCGCCTTCAGTAACAGTAAAGGATACAAAAGGAAGGACTTTAGTAAAAGGGACGGATTACGATGTTGCGTATTCAGCCGGACGCAAGAATGTTGGCAGATACCAGGTAAAGGTTACATTCAAGGGTAAGTATTCAGGCACAAAAAATCTGTATTATAATATCATCCCTAAGGGAACAAGCATCTCAAGGCTAACTGCAAGCTCAAAGGGATTTACAGTTCAGTGGAATACTCAAAAAACTCAAACCACGGGGTATCAGATTCAGTATAGCACATCAAGTAAATTTGAAAATGCCAATACAATTACAATGCCAAAGAATACTTATTATGCAAAAAAGATTACCGGAAGAGCTGGTAATAAAAGATACTATGTTCGTGTAAGAACATATAAGGTAACAAAATTCGGTGGAAAGAATTATAATATTTATTCACCTTGGAGCAGTGCTAAATATGTTACAACAAAATATTGATTTTATTTTGTTTTGAGTTGACCGGACAATCAAATAATTTATAAAACTACATCTTGTGGTGTGAGCAGCAATTCACCTGCTTACATCACAAGATTTTTTATTGTGCATTTCTACAAAATTTGCCGATAAAAATTCGTTAAAACTGCACAAGAAAAAAATTTAAAAAAAGTTTATAATTTTGCTTGACAACGGCTTATGTATAATATATAATAAACAAGCTTGTGGATATGGGCTTATTATAGAATTATATATTAGCCTGTAATCTACATATTCAAGATATGCGATGATGTATGAGGTTGCGTCGTAACCCAAGGCGGTAATTCATACGGAGTATGTCCGATTTTAAACCGGGCGAAAAACACCGATAGGTAACCTACGCAATCAGCGACTTGCGAACGCTGATGCTATGTGCGAAATCTCTATGCCCGAATGTTGTCCATTCGGTTTTTATTAAAGAGAGGTTTGGAACACACGGTAGCGTGGAAGCTTATTGGAACTCGCACCATAATTTTTCAGGAGGAAATAACATGGCAGCAAGTAAAGTCAAAATTCGAATCAGACTTAAGGGCTATGATCACAGTCTTGTAGATCAGGCAGCAGAAAAGATTGTTGAAACTGCAAAGAGAACAGGCGCACAGGTTAGCGGTCCTATTCCACTTCCAACAGAGGTTGAGAAGGTTACAATCCTTAGAGCTGTTCACAAGTACAAGTATAGCCGTGAGCAATTCGAACAGAGAACACACAAAAGACTCATCGACATTCTCAGACCTTCAAACAAAACAGTAGAAGCTCTGACAAGTCTTGAGCTCCCAGCAGGCGTTGAAGTAGAAATTAAGCTTTAATCGCTGCTGAGGTCAAGTTGGGGAAACTCAACCAATAACCAAAAGGAGGAAATAAACTATGAAAAAAGGTCTTATCGGTAAAAAGATCGGCATGACTCAGATTTTTGACGAAAACGGAAAAGTAATTCCCGTAACAGTAGTTGAAGCAGGTCCATGCACAGTAACACAGATTAAGACAATGGACAACGATGGCTACGAGGCTATCCAGGTTGGCTTTGGTGATGTTAAGGTATCACGAGTTAACAAGCCAATGAAGGGTCACTTCGACAAGGCAGATGTTGCTCCAAAAAAGACACTCAAGGAATTTCGCCTCGATTCTATTGAGGGCATTGAGGTTGGTAACATCCTTAAGGCAGACATCTTTGAGGTTGGCGAAACAGTAGATGTAAAGGGAACAAGCAAGGGTCACGGAACATCAGGCGCTATTAAGCGTTGGAACTTCGCAAGACTCAGAATGACACACGGTACAGGTCCTAACCA
>CAMFYM010000144.1 GCA_946002045.1 uncultured Clostridia bacterium
ATTCCGAGTATTTTTAACATAGAGTAAGGGCAAATCAGCCAATTTGAACCACGGTCCGGATTGCTATTTATTGCCTAACTAAAATGTTTTAACAAAAAGACGAGTGGATTTTACTCCACTCGTCTTTTTATACATTATATACATATTATATAGGCGATTAAGCGTTGCCTAATTCCTTTTTCTTAATGTCCTTCATAATAACCGTGAACATTATTATTGCAAGAATAACGCAGCACAAATCGGCAACAGGCTGTGACCAAATTATACCCTCAAGTCCCACTGTTTTGTTAAGAATAAACAGCAACGGTATAAACACAAAGCCCTGACGGCTGATAGAAAGGATAAGTGTTTGGGAGCCCTTGCCCATACCCTGAAAGGAAAAGTTGAGTACAAACAGGATACCGATTATCGGTCCACTGCTCATTATTGCTGCCAGCATTTTAACGCCTAAATCCACCACAGCCTTGTTGTCAATGAACAAGCCGATAACATTTTCTCTGAATATCAGGTAGAAAACCATAACGCAGGTGCCGATAATAATATTGCAAACCATACCAAAGGTCATACACTTCTTCATTCTTGTATAATTTTTTGCACCGTAGCAATAGCCGATAAGTGGTTGAATACCCTGACCAAGACCGATTTGCAGCATAACCACCAGCAGATTTGCCTTCATTGCAATGCCCATTGCTGCCACGGCATCATCACCGTAGCTAACAAGAACCGTGTTAACAAAAATGTTGCTGATGCTCATAAGCAGATTGTTAAGGCTGGCAGGCAAGCCAACACTGATAACACCCTTTGCTATGGAGTTTTTTGCAGAATATCTGCCGGGTGTAATGCTCAAAATACTGCGACCCCTTAAGAAGTAAACAAGGAAGTAGAGTACACTGCATATATTGCCGATAACAGTGGCAATAGCAGCACCCTTAACACCTAAATTAAAGCCAAAGGGCAGAGTCAAGCCCAGCATTTTGTCGCCCTTGTCCAGAATAAAAATAGGGTCAAGAATAATGTTAACAACCTGTCCTAATACAGAGCCAATCATTGAAGTCTTTGCAGCACCCTCGCCACGAATAAGATTGCCGACGGTGATTGATATTACAACAAAGGGTGCACCTATTGCCACCCAGCGCAGATAGTCGCAGGCGTAATCAATGGTATTGTCGCTGGCACCTACCAAAAACAGCAACGGCTTTGTAAGGGCAAGAAAGAGTATTCCCACAACAACACCAACTGCAATGGCAGTGTATATGCAAAAGCTGCTGATGGTTTTTACTCTGTCATTTCTGCCCTCGCCAAGGGAACGGCTGATAAATGCACATCCACCGATACCAAACAAATTGCCGATTGCAAGGAAAAATAAGAACAACGGCATTGATACGGAAACGGCAGCAACCTGATTACCGTCGCCTGTTTGGCCAACAAAAAATGTGTCGGCAAGGTTATAAACAATGTTAATGAGCATACCCATCATACTGGGCAGCGACATAGCAGCCACAGCCCTTGGCACGCTGTATTCCTCAAAAATTCTAATACTATTTTCTTTCATATGAATCCCTTTAAATATTTTCCGATATTGCTTTAAAATTCTCCATAGTCAGCTTTTCTGCCCTTGCATTAAGGTCGATACCGTTAGCGTTGAATATTTGTGTTAACTTATCCTTGCCAATACCCATTGTGTTGGAGATACTGTTAAGGGCAGTTTTCCTCCTTTGAGAAAAGGCACACCTAACAACGCTGAAAAATCTTTTTTCATTAGTAAGAGCGAATAACGGCTCCTTCCTGATTTTAAGCCTGATAACAATGCTGTCCACCTTTGGACTGGGCATAAAGCTGTCCCTGTTAACATCAAAAAGTATTTCGCTTTCTGCATAATAATTAACTGCCACGGTTACTGCGCCGGATAGCCTTGAACCAACCTGTGCGCAAAGACGCTCACCTGCCTCCTTTTGTACCATAACAACGATTTCGTCAATAGGCAGCTTGCTTTCAAGTAGGGTCATTATTACGGGAGATGTAATATAGTAGGGCAGATTTGCACATACCTTTACTGATGAGCAGTTATCAAATTTGTCTGCAATAAGACGGTGCAGGTCAACCTTCATAATATCGTCGTTGACTATTTCAAGATTACGGCAGTCATTCAGCGTTTCGTCAAGAACAGGCAACAGACGCTTGTCAAGCTCAATGCAAACCACCTTGCCTGCCACGCTGCAAAGCTCCTTGGTGAGTACGCCTATGCCTGCACCAACCTCAATAACTCCTGTTGATTTGTCGGCACAAAGGCTTTCTGCCATTGCAGGACATACCTGAGGGTTAATCAAAAAATTTTGACCCAGAGCCTTTGAAAAGGTGAAGCCGTGCTTTGCAAGTATTCTTTTTACGGTATTGTAGTCACATAAATTCATAACTGCCACCTCATCTTATTTCGTGATATTTTAACACATTAAAAATAAGTTTACAATATTTATCTTGACAATTTGTTAACTTGTGATAAAATAATCGTTAGTCGGCTAACGGTAGTCGGTCAAAATTACAATATGGAATAAATATAGGGATAATAATTATGAGTAGAATAGAACCAAAATCTCCCCCACCAAGAGAGGAGATAGGACC
>CAMFYM010000145.1 GCA_946002045.1 uncultured Clostridia bacterium
TAACATCAGTACCACCAAACAAGCCGATTGTCTTGTTAAGCACGGCAGTAATCCAATATGGGTGCATATTATCATCAATTTCAAAATTAGGGGTGTCAAGCAGCTCTGTTGGGTATTGGAATCGAAGGTGACGAATAAGCTTTTCGTTAAAAAGCTCTGTGGGTGAATACTTAATACCCTCGCCAAATTGGTCAACGCAGTTAACGGCAGATACCTTTTGGCTGACAAGGTCAATAAGCATATAAGCAGGTAATCCGTTCTTTGTGTTATTCAACCACTTGAATACATCGGCATATTCAAGATAAGCAACACGAACAGGTGTGCCCTTATAGTTAATTTGAGTAGAGTTGCCGGATACAACATATTGGCTCTTGTATTCGGAAAGGGAGCCTAACTGCTGGTCAGCAAGTGTTTTTGCACGGGAAGCGTCAATACGGGGCACCTTGTCGTAGCTGATTTCGTTAAAATCAGTTTCAAAATTGCCATCCTGCACCTGCATAAGCTGACTGTATGATGAAGCCCTGAACAATGTTACACCTGTCAGGTAGCCCACTGCCATAATCACTGCAATAACAGCGATAATAATAATCGGTATCAGTGATTTCTTCTTAACATATTCTTTTCTTTCAATCTTCTTATGTGCCTTGCAAACAAAGGTGAATACTGCAATAAATACTGCCACAAGCATTATTGCAAAAAGATAGATTTGCGTATCGTGAATATTAAGTGCCGGTAGCATCATATAGTAAGCACCTGCACCAACCAAAAGTGTAACGATAACGGAAATCAATATCCTTAATGGAAGCTTTGTAGGCTTAACGACAGCCTGCACCTCATCCTTTTTAGGCCATTTGATTTTTTCCTTGAACTCGTTGATTACCTCGTCGGCATCATAGTCCATATTCGGCATTTTTTCGTTCATTGAGATTTACTCCTTAATATTTATTGATGCCAAGCATCATTATTGACAATAAAGCTTATGCTTATTATACAAGACATCGCCTGTTTATGCAATAGGTAAAAAATCTCCCCACCACAGTTGTGATGGGGAGTAGCTGTTTTTGTTATACAATTATGCAAGCTTGCAGCCCTTTGTTTTCATCATATATTCTGCTGATGCAGGATATGTCCACTTCATAGTAACATCAAGGCTTGCACTCTTGTCCTTAATAACACCAAGGATGTTTGCGTGGTTAACCTCAACGGTAGCCTTCATAATATACTCACCCTTGATGATTTCCTTTGTCTTAACATCAATAGTTGCTGTTGCAACACCACCTGCATAGTTAACAATACAGTTTTCAGCAGTTGTGCCCTGTGACCATGAAAGCTGCTTAATGCTGTCAACTGTTGCGTCGATAGCACCGAGTGACTGGAACACATGACCCTGAGCGTCCTTACCGGGAGCACTCATATTAACAGCCTTAGGCTGAAGCTGAATTGTGATTGTGCCGTCGCCGTTGTCTGTTACATTTGCAGCAACGATGTCCTCAGGAACAAGTCTGCTTGTTTGGAGTGATTCACCCTTGCCCTCCCATTCATCTGTATCAGATGATGGAGTTCTGCTTGTACTTGGAACAAGACCGTTAAGACCGGGGCTATAAATACCACCAACGATTGTTGGAACAAGGTTGTTGATTGTTGGGTTAGCAGAGCCGTCAATCTTAATGTTTTCTACCTTCAGGTCCTCTTCACCAAGAAGCTTATACCACTGCTGTGTTTTACCTTGATCGTCAATATAGTCAGCAACAAGTGACTTTGAATAGTCGTATGCATCCTTATAGAAGTTAACAACATCGTCCTGTGTTTTGAATTCAATTCCACCGTAGGTGTCAGCCTTGAATGCTTCGATTTGAGGAGCGTTATCGTCGCCCTTTTCTTCCTCTTCACCGGTATTAAGCCAGCTGCCATCCTTTACCTCGTAAATTGCTTTTACAGCACTGTTTGTTACATATTTAACTTTTGCACAACCGGCAAATGATGTAGCAATAAGTCCGGCTGCCAAAGCAATACATAAGCCTTTTTTCACATATTTGTTCATAACAGGGTTCCCCTTTCAAAATTGTCAAACTGTTTAAAAACAAAACATTACATATAAAATTTATATTAAAATGGAGAAAAAGTCAATAGAAAATTAAAAAATCGCTTAATTTATTTTAATAAAATTAAATTTACAGGCTAATTTCTTGAGATTTTATAAAAAGTGTGATATAATCTTTTTGATTTTGTATTGATACGATGATAATCAAGTAAGGAGAAATAAATTATGAGATGTAAAAATTGCGGCACAAATAATGACGATAACAGATACATATGTGAAACCTGTGGCTCTCCTCTTTATGATGAGGAAAGTATAAATGTTAACGAGCAGGAGGAACGCACACAAACCTTCAGTGCTGTGAAGCCAAGCAGCAATACTCAAAACGGCAATACTCAAAAGCCTGTTGCTCCTCCACAGCCTGAAAAGAATGATGACCAAAATGACGGCAAATCAAGTGCAGAAAAAAGCAGTATTATTGTGATTGCCATTTTAGTAGTAGTTCTTATTGCAATTATTGCTTCCGTTATCGTGATTGCCCAAAGCAAAACAAAAGGAAATGACGAAACTACTACGGCTC
>CAMFYM010000146.1 GCA_946002045.1 uncultured Clostridia bacterium
GCTCGGAGATGTGTATAAGAGACAGAGAAAGGATTTTCCTTTCATAATTTTGAATAACGGAGGCGGATTTATGAGCGAATACGGAGCAAAGTTTGTTAAAGAGGGCTTAACCTTTGATGATGTGCTTTTAATTCCTGCTGAGTCAGATGTTACTCCGGACAGAGTTAATCTTCAAACAAGGCTCACAAAGGACATCACACTTAACATACCTCTTATGACTGCTGCTATGGACACAGTTACTGAATCACGCATGGCTATTGCCATTGCTCGTGAGGGTGGTATCGGCGTTATCCATAAAAATATGACCATTGAGGACCAGGCAACAGAGGTTGACAAGGTTAAAAGGTCAGAAAACGGTGTAATTACAAATCCGTTTTTCCTTTCTCCAAATCATCTTGCTTCAGATGCAGAGGAGCTTATGAACAAGTATCATATCAGTGGTGTTCCCATTTGCGAGGAGGACGGCACACTTGTCGGTATCCTTACCAACCGTGATATGAGATTTATGTCAGATTACAGTGTTAAAATTGCAACGGTAATGACTCCAAAGGCTCAGCTTGTTACTGCCGGCGAGGGTACAACACTTGAAGACGCAAAGAAAATTCTTATGGGCTCAAAGGTTGAAAAGCTTCCTCTTGTTGATAAAAACGGAAAGCTTACAGGTCTTGTTACAATCAAGGATATTGAAAAGAGTGTTAAGTATCCTAACACTGCTCGTGACAAGGACGGCAGACTTCTTTGTGCAGCAGCTATTGGTGTAACAGACGATGTTCTTGTTCGTGCAAAGGCACTTGTTGATGCAGGTGTTGACGCCCTTGTTCTTGACTCTGCTCACGGTCATAGTATGAATATTATGAAGTCGGTAGAGAAGGTTAAAAACGCTTTCCCACAGATTTCACTTATTGCCGGTAATGTTGCCACAGCAGATGCCACAGAGGCTCTCATTAAGGCAGGCGCAGATGCTGTTAAGGTTGGTATCGGCCCCGGCTCTATCTGCACAACTCGTGTTGTTGCAGGTATCGGTGTGCCTCAGATTACAGCCATTTACGATTCAGCAGAAAGAGCTGATAAATACGGTATCCCTGTAATTGCAGACGGTGGTATTAAGTACAGTGGTGAAATTGTAAAGGCGATTGCAGCCGGTGGCTCTGTTGTTATGGTTGGTTCGCTTGTTGCAGGCTGTGATGAATCTCCCGGAGATACAGAAATTTATCAGGGTCGTCAATTTAAGGTATATCGTGGTATGGGCTCACTTGGTGCAATGAATCACGGCAGTGCTGACAGATATTTCCAAAAGGGTTCAAAGAAATTTGTTCCGGAAGGTGTCGAGGGTCGTGTTCCTTACAAGGGACCATTGGGTGATACAGTATTCCAAATGATGGGCGGATTACGCTCAGGTATGGGCTACTGTGGTTGCCATACAATCGAGGAGCTTCGCACTAATGCAAAATTCATTAAGATTACAGGTGCAGGCTTGGTTGAAAGCCATCCTCACGATGTTTCTATTACTAAGGAAGCACCAAACTATTCAGGTAGTGCACAGGACTAATTAGTTAATTGATTTGCTAATAGGGCAGGGACGACCCAAAAGGATTGCCCTTGCCCGTATTTTATTTTAGGTGTGTATATTATGGCTGAAAAGGTTTCTAAATGGGTAAAATTTAAAAAGTTTTTAAAAAGAAATATGACTCCTACCTGGGCAAAGCATATCTCTTATCAGATTTTTGCGTTTGTTGTAGCAGTGCTAATGGTAATCGGTGTTGCAGATTATGCCGTTACTAAAACCTATGAGGAGATGAAGCTTTCCTTTGTAGATGGATTTACTGTTACTGCCCACACAGGCTCATTTGATACACCTATGAATTCAATGGAGTGCATAAAAAAATCTATTGAAAACAAGGTTGATATTATTGAGGTAGATGTTCGTCAAAGACCTGATGGAACAATAGTTATGGCACACGATTTGGTTGTGACAAATAATGACGGTGTGGCACTTGAGGATGCCTTGATACTTATCAAGGATACTGATATTAGGATAAATCTTGATATTAAGGAAACAAGAACTCTTGATGGATTGTATGAGCTTTTAAGTAAGTATGATTTGACACAGCAGTCATTTTTAACAGGCATTGATACTCTTGATATTAAGGATGTTAAAGCCTCAAAATGCTCAAATATGGAGTATTATTTGAATTATTACCCGTCAAGACCAAAGGTCTTTTATGATGATTACAGGGTAAAGCTTATTGATATGCTGGACGAAACAGGTGCCGTTGGACTTAACTGCAATTACCGTTTTGTAAATTCACAGCTTTCAAATCTGCTTCACTCCAAGGGCTACAAGCTTTCTGTTTGGACAGTAGATAAAGAGAGAACGGCTAAGAAAATGCTTGTAGTAAAGCCTGATAATATCACCACAAAAAATCCTGAAATGATTAAAGATGTTATAGATAATTGGGATAAATAAATTTTTAAAAAACTCTTGACTATTCATAAAACTTGTGTTATAGTATTGGAGCGTTGGAAATGCGCTGGTGTAGCTCAGTTGGTAGAGCAGCTGATTTGTAATCAGCAGGTCAGGGGT
>CAMFYM010000147.1 GCA_946002045.1 uncultured Clostridia bacterium
TTTGTGATATGTCTAAATCCCTTTGCTGTAACTGATGTTAGTGCTGTATTAACTGTGTCATCCGTAATAGGACTATCTGTTATTAAGCCGTGGTACGACAAAGTACTTCGTCCTAAAAATAAGTATTTGGAATATATTTACAATGGTATTGCAATTCCGTTTTTCGTTTTGTTATCAACCTTACCTGCAATGTGGTTGTTTTTTGGCAATATCAGCCTGTTATCATTATTTTTAAATTTGTTTTGTATTCCGTTTTTAGATATTGCTTTAATTTGCGTATTCTTGTTATGTGTACTGTCTTTTTCAACGCCACTATCTTTTCTTCCAAATGCCGTTGCTACCTTTTGCTTAAGGCTGGTAATAAATGTCACCTCGTATTTTGGAAAGAATTTTGAGTTTTTATATTTGAACATAAATAGTAATCTTGTTGGTGTTGCAATAGCAGGAGTTTTGCTTTTTGTCGGTATTTCATTACTAATATCCGGTAAGCTTGATATAAAAATATTTTCTGCTTTTATATCTGTTGTTTTGATTGCCACAGTAATTTTTTCTACCTTAGATTATAAAAATAACATTTATTTTTCTGTTTCAAGTGGAAATGCCATTGTTGTCAGAGATAAGGATTTAGTCCTTGTAATAGACGCAAAAAGCAGTAATGATGAGTATTTTATAAAGGAAAAATTAAATAACAAAAAATGTGATGTGCTTTATTCATATTTCTCGTCCGGTAATATTGATTTATCTGATTATTCAGATAACATTATTGAGCTTGAAAATGTTAAAATTGAAGAAAACTTATGTGAGCATATATCCGTTTGCGTTGATAATGATTGCCTGATTGTAAAATTAAATAATAAGGTCTTTAAAATTTATGATGACTGTGTTACAATGGATGGCAGAAAGTATTACAGAAATGTATATTCACGATTTAAAAGCAAGGATACTGTTGAAATAATAGTAAATCACTACGGAGTAAAGGAGGGATAATGTGGCAAAGCTTAACGAGGCTGAATTAAGAGCACAAATTAAAAACGAGGAATTCAGCAATGCGTATCTTTTTTACGGAGAAGAAGGCTATCTTAAGGAGCATTACACCTCTCTTTTAAAGAAAAAGATTGTTGACCCTGCCTTTGAGGCATTTAATTTTCATTGCTTTGACGGTAAGGATACTTCTCTTGACGATGTTATAAAAGATGCTCAAATGCTTCCCATGATGAGTAGCTTCAATTTTGTTATTTTGCGTGATTATCCTGCAGAAAAAACAAAGGGTGATATTGCTTTACTAACTGAATTTATTGAGGATGTGCCAGAGACAACTGTATTCATTATGGTTTATGATGCCATTACTCCGGATGTAAAAAGTGCCGGATTTAAAAAGATTTTAGGTCTGTTTGATAAATTCGGTGCCGTTGTTAATTTAGAAAAAAGAAGTGAATCTGAGGTTGCCAAGCTATTAGTTAACGGAGCAAAAAAGCGTGGCTCTGTGCTTGATATAAATAACGCAAAATATCTTATTTCCTTGTCCGGTAATGATATGAAAACTCTTTTGAATGAGCTTGATAAGCTTTCCTGCTTTTGCAAGGATATGGAAATAACAAGGGACATTATTGATAATATGGCCACCAAATGCCTTCAGGCGAGAGTTTATGATTTATCCAAGGCAGTTGTTGCCTGCAATACCGACGCTGCTTACAGTGTCATTGATACATTGTTTGATATGAAGGAGGACCCAATCTATATATTAAGCGTTTTAAGTGGTGTTTATGTCGATATGTATCGTGTTAAATGCGCTAAAGCTGCAGGCTATTCCTATGATGATGTTGCCAAGCATTATAATTATAAGGGCAGGGAATTTGCCTTAAGAAATGCATCAAGAGATTGTGCAGGCTTAACTGAACAGCAGTTAAGGAAATCGCTTGATGAAATTATCAATACTGATGTTAAGTTGAAAAGCACTGCTACCGATAAAAAGCTTTTGCTTGAGGAATTGATTGCAAAGCTTGTTCTAATCGTTAAAGAGGTAAATTATGATTAAGGTAAAGCAGGCAGTAATTGTAGAGGGTAAATACGATAAGATAAAGCTATCAAACATCATAGATGCTTTGATTATTGAAACTAACGGCTTTAGTATTTACAAGGACCGTGAAAAATTGAATTTTATCAGAAAGCTTGCAAGGGAGAGGGGAATTATCATAATTACCGATTCCGACCACAGTGGCTTTCAAATAAGAAATTATATCAGTAACGGAATACCTAAGGATTGTATCAAGCATATTTATATTCCCGATGTTATCGGTAAGGAAAGCAGAAAGGATAAGCCCTCAAAGGAGGGTAAAATCGGTGTTGAAGGTATTGATGACAGTATTTTGATTGAACTCTTTAACCGTGCCGGTATTGAAAATGAGATAGTAGAAAGAGTAAATCCTGTTACAAATTATGACTTGTTTGAATACGGAATTTCAGGTTCTGCCAATGCCAAGGAAAATAAAAAGAAACTCCTGAAA